>NYZR01000029.1 GCA_002687255.1 Candidatus Pacearchaeota archaeon
TCTTCAAGGGGAAACGCTCCGAGGGAAGTTCCTTTTGTCTAATCCTTCTTCTGCTCGGCTCCTTATTGACCTTGGGGTTTCTCCTGATCTGGAAGGTATTGTTGTGATTCCAGATTTGATTGTTCTTGGAGAGTGGAAGGCACGATTTGTGTCGTTCTCTGTCTTCGGTGTTGAAGAGGGTTTGTATGAGGGAACTCTTGAAGTTAAGAGCGGGCTTGGTAGTTACTCTCTGCCTCTGAGAGTTTCCGTGATTGGTGAAGAAGTGCAGATTAGTTCTGTCGAGCGTGAGGAGCTTTTCCAAACGAAGATTCTTTCTGATGATATTTTTGACTGGATGTTTTCTTTTGTTGCTTCTGAATATCAGGCTCGCCCAGGTTTACAGATCGTTCGGGAAGCTCTCAGGAATATTCGATTGCCCCGGCCCTTCTCTTTCCCGTAGTTGCTACTTTTCTGAATAAAAAATTGCCTACAAGATTTAAATACGATCTCTTTGTGGGTTTAAGATGGTTGTTTTGAAGGTTGAGCGGAGGCATATGGTTTTGTTTGCTGTGTTGTGCGGTCTTGTTTTTTCTGGCTTTTTGGTGTATGGATTTGGGACGTTCAATCCGATCGATTTTGGGCACAGCACGGGGGAGATCGAGTGGTCTGCTGGGATCCCTGTGGGTGTTGATGTCGTAGGGGCTTTGACTTCTGGTGGGAAGGCAGTTTGTCTTGAAGATGGGACTGGATGTCGGACGAAGTCTCCTGATGCAGTGCATGCGGATCGAGCAGACAGTGCGGATCGAGCAGACAGTGCCGGTGATGCAGGTAAGCTTGGAGGTGTGGCTTCTGGAGGGTATTGTCAGAAAGGTGGAGCCAATTGCCCTGTTATTTCCTGGATTCAGATTAGTGGCAAGCCAAGCGGGTTAGATAGTGGGCAAGGTTCTTTTACAATTCCTTGTGATTTTGAGGGGACTTATTCTTATCACGATGATGGTGGCGGGAATGATTTTGGTCTTACTTGTAGGAATGGGAGGATCACTGGTTGGTGCGGCGCTCTTGTTTTGCAGAGAGGTTTGCACCAAGGACAGTATCTTTGTGAGTAGGATGGTTTTTGGTAAGCGGGGAGTTGCGTGGTTGGTCGGTTTGCTTGTAGTTTTGGCTTTGGTTTTGACTGTGGCGATGTGGTCTTCTGATGATTCCTTGAGTTCTGCCTCCTCTTGTTCTGTTTCTGATGTGGTGGTGGTTGAGACTGGGACTTGTTCTGTTTCTGATGTGGGGACTAGTGTGCTTGTTGCCAGTTCTGATGTTGTGGAAGGATTTAGATTGCTGGCTCGTTCTGGTCAAGGTGTTTATGTTTATGATGTGTATGCTGGGGTCGAGTTGGACGGGGTGAGGATGATTGATGGTGATTTTGGAGATGTTTTGGGGGTTCCGGGGTCTGGGTCTTTTGCGCAGTATGTGTTGGCTGTGGAGGCTGAGGTTGTTGAAGTTCTGCCATTGTTTGAAGATGCGTGTGGCGAGGTGGTTTCGGTTGGCTCGTGTGGTGCCGATGTGGCTAGAGGTTTGTCTATTTGGGAGCAAGTGGATTCCGGATTTGTTGAGGGAGAGATTTCAGACTTTTCTGATAAGGGGCGGCGGAGTAAGAAGAAGAGGAAGTCTTCTTCCGATGGTGTGGTTGGTTCTGGGGCGGTTGGTGGTGGAGCATTTCCTCAGCTTGCTGTGCAGAGTCCTGTCGCAGGGGAACTCTTCAACATTACGACGATTCCGTTGACGTTTACCACTTCTGGATTTGTTGCCTCTGCTGGATCGTGTTTCTTTTCTCTCAATGGGGGTGCGAATATGAGTTTGCCAGGGTGTGTTTCTTCATCTTTTGCTGTGAGTGAGGGGACGCACACGGTTGTAGTTCGGGCGTTCGATCAGATAGGGCGATTTGTAGAGATCCAGAGAGGGTTTATTGTTGATCTCACAGCGCCTGTGTTGACAAGTTTGGTTTCTGCTCCGGCACTGCCGGCGAATTTGACTTCTGGAGAGAATGTTTCTGTCGATATGGTTGTGAGTGAATTTCCTGTCGATATGCTTTTTCGGTTGGTGGCCGATCTAGATGGGTTTGAGGTGAATCGGTCTGGGACGACGAGGGTAGATGGTCAGAGTGATTTGCCTTTGGTGTTTTCTGTGCCGGAGCGGTTAGAGGTAGGGAATTATACGTTGTTGTTACGGGCGACGGATTTGGCAGGGAATGGTGTTGAAACTGTTGTTGGGCAGGTTCAAGTGCCTTTTGTATTTTCTGGATTATGTTCTGATGATCAGACCATTCTTCGAGTGCATGATTTCTTCAATAATGCTCATGCCTCTCGATGGGATCAGTCAGGAATTCGGGTGTGTTATTCTGAAATTTTCGGGAGGGATTTTGTGTCGTCTGGAGATTCCCATGCTTGTTTTGGTTCTAATGGTGTTGTTCGTTTGACCGGCGTGATGAATGCTCATGTTCAAGAAGTTGCTTTTGGGTTGTTTGCTGAAGAGGTGTGCTTTGGAGATTTGTCGTGTTCTGTTCGTGGCGGTCGTTGTGTTGGCGATGAACGGGAAGTGATTTCTTTGTCGCAAGGGACGAATGCTCATGTGAATGTGGCTCCTTTGGGAGCGTATGGGAATCGGGTGTGTTGTTCTAGTGTTCAAGCTTCTTGATTTGGAACAATGGTGTGCTTGTTATGCGCTGTTCTGCTTTGAGGTGAATGTTGTTTAGCCGAAGGCCGCAAAGGATCCTACGAAAAGGGCTGCAAGGATTCCCATGAGGGCTGTTACAACAATGATGGAAATTATGAATGCTGTGATGAAGATCACTATTGATTTCCCGGTGCTTGTGAGATAGTATTTCTTGATGAGGGTGACCTCTAAAATTATTGCGATGATGCTTGCGATTATAGAGATTGTGAGAATTGTTGCTGTGTTTGTAATTAGGTTGATGATAATTCCTGCAATGACGCTGATGATGATTGGCCAAATGAGCACTTTGATAGCTGTTCTGTAGGTGCTGTTTGCAGTCTTAAATAGTTTGGTTGTGATCATGAGAATGAGGGCGCTTATGAAAAGAGAGAATATTCCAGAGAGAAGTGTGGATGTGAAGGCCATGTTTGTTTATGTTTTTTCTATTTTATAAGTGTTTGTTTTGGGTTTTAAATGTTAGAAATTTCTCGGTAGTTTTTTATAGCTTTGTCTTGTTGCTTGTTGATGAGTAAATATTCGCCTGGAGATTATGTGCGGTTGCGGTTGGCTAAGGAAGAGATAGATGGAACTGTTTTGGAGAGTTCGGATTCTTCTGTGATTTTGTTGAAGTTGAAGTCGGGATATAATATTGGGGTGGCGAATGAGAAGGTTTTGGCTGGGAGAGTTTTGCGGAAGTTTGTTGATGGGGAAAAAGCTGATCTTGATAAAGCTGATTCTGTAGAACAGAATCAGTTATCTAGCACGAGCTCAAGCTCGAAGGATCAGTCATCTATTGAAGGAGACAATAAGGAAGGACGATCAGGTAGTGGTTCGCAGGATTTGAGTGGGGATGGTGTTGAGGAGAGGGGTGGTGGGAATGTTGGTGGTGTTGAGGATGGGGGTGAAGAGGGAGGTGGTGGGAGGGCGAAGCCGAAGATCGGCTTAGTGATGACTGGCGGGACGATTGCTGCGAAGTTGGATAGTCGGACGGGAGGAGTGCATTGGTTGACTGATGTTGCAGAGTTTCAGAGGTTTTATCCGGAGTTGTTTGAAATGGTTGAGGTGAAGACGATTTCTGTGCCGTTTATGACTGCTTCTGAGTCGATGACTAGCGAGCATTGGGGAAAGATTGCTGAGTCTGTGGCGGAGTTGGTGAATGATCCGGAGATCGCTGGTGTTGTTGTTGCGCATGGGACAGACTTTTTGCATTATACGGCTGCTGCTCTTTCTTTTATGCTGCGGGATTTGTCGAAGCCCGTGGTGTTGACGTTCAGTCAGAGGAGTATTGACAGAGCATCGAGTGATGCGAGATTGAATTTGATGTGTGCGGCGCATATGGCTGTGTCGGATTGTGCAGAGGTGATGTTGGTTGGTCATGCGGGGAGTGATGATGATCATTGCCTCGCTATTCGGGGGACGAAGGTGAGGAAGATGCATACCTCGAAGAGGGATGCGTTTCAGCCAGTGAATGATGAGCCGATTGCGAGGGTGTGGCCTGAGAAAGTGGAATTTTTGCAGAGCTATCATTCTAGATCTGATGGGAAGACTGAAGTTGATAAGGTGTTTCAGGATAAGGTGGCTCTTGTTAAATTCTATCCAGGACAAGATCCCGGGATTTTGGATTATTACGCTCTCAAGTATAAGGGTGTTGTTGTGGAGGTGGGAGGTCTTGGGCATTTGCCTGTTTCGGAGGCTGGGCATTCGTGGCTGGGAGCATTGAAGAAACATATTCGATCCGGCTTAGTCGTTTGTGCTGCGGCTCAGACTCTTTTTGGGAGATTGAATCCTTTGGTGTATAGTAACGGGAGGGAGTTGGTTGATACGGGTGTTATTTTTCTGGAAGATATGTTGCCTGAAGTGGCTCTGGTGAAATTGGGGTGGGTTTTGGGGCATCATGGGTGGAAGGGTCGTGTTCAGGAAAGGATGTTGGAAAATGTGGCTGGGGAGTTGAATCCGAGTTTGAAGCGCTGACTACTTTTTGAGTTTCTTTTCGATTCTGTCTAATTGTTTTTTCATGTCTTCTACATCGTGTAGGGAACGGCGGTTGACAGCGTAATCATATTCTGCTCTGATCCGGTCTTTTTGGCCTTCTCGGTTCTGGGACATTAAGATGATTGGGGCTTGGAGGGCTGCGAGGCAGGAGAGGACGAGGTTGAGGAGAATGAATGGGTAGGGATCCCAGTTGTTGAGCCAGCCATAGACATTTGCAGCCATCCAGAGGATGAGGAAGACTATGAATGTGAGAATGAATGTCCAGGATCCTGCCCATTTTGTTAGATTGTCTGCGGTGTGTTGGCCGAGCGTTTTTTCGTGGGTGATTGTTGGGTGATTTTCTAAGTGGCCTATTTTGTCTAGGAATGTGTTGGTTCTTTTTGGGTGTTTCATTTTCGGGCTCTTTTTCTTCTTGTATTATGTGGGAGTTGGTTAAAAGGGTTTTGGTGGGGGTTTTTGGGTGTTTTTTGGTCTGGTTTCTGGAGGGTTTTTTTGGCTTGTTGGATTGTTACTGGTTTTGTGTGGTTACTCTGTGGGGGTGACAGTAGAAAGGTTTAAAAGCGAAAGTTCTAAGTATTTCTATGGCTACAGGTGAACATAAGGCAATGTTTAGGGTTGTTGATCCTGCACTTTTGGAGAAGATTGCTCTTGCTAGCAATGCTCTTAAGACAGATGCTTCGTTGAGTCTTTTGAGAAGGCATAAAGTTGATCACGCTCTTAAGGATGCTGCTTCTCGTCATTCTGTCGCCATGGAGATGCCAAACGGGCAGAAGATTTCCGCTTCACGTGCGGGTAAGCTTGCTATGAAAAGTCTTCGATCTGCTCAAGAATATTTTGCCAAGTTTTATCATGGAAATCTTACAGAGGATCTGATTGTTGATCTTGGATCGCTCATTATGCCAAGACTTGCAAGAGGATATCGTAGAGGTTTGGGGTTTGCTGCGGCAGGTGGTGTTTACCCTCGAGATCCTGTTGATGAGATGGCGCCATTTCTTGAGGAGAATAATGGCCTTTCTCATGAGGTTGAGAAAGCTTGCCACGCCCATTTTCATCTGGCTAGAATTCACCCGTTTGCAGATGGCAATGGTCGTTTGGCACGACTTGTTCAGAATGGAATTCTTATGAATGAAGGCCTCCCCCCAATTGTTATTAATAATAAAGATCGCTCAGAGTATCTGGATCTTCTTTCTTCTGGTCAAAATGCGTATAAACTTAGAGAAGCTCAGCTTGTTGATGATCCTAAGTATACAGGGTCTCCGATCACTACTTCCAAGCAGTCTACTTTCTATTCTTTTCTGGGAGAGAGGCTTCTTTTCTCTCTAGAGGCTTTTAGTAAATGTCGTAAGTAACTGAGCCAAGTTTTATTAACTTCGTTTTTTCTTTAGTGGTGTGGATATCGATTACGCAAAAGTAGGATTGAAGGCCGGGATAGAGATTCATCAGCAGTTGGACACGGGGAAGTTGTTTAGTCGGACGCCGTCGTATTTGCGGAAGGATAAGCCGGATTATACTGTGAAGCGGAAGCTTCATGCGGTTGCGGGTGAGACGGGAGAGATTGATGCTGCTGTGCAGCATGAGGCTTCGTTGGATAAGGAGTTTGTTTATGAGGGGTATGATGATACTATTAGTTTGGTGGAGTTAGATGAGGCGCCCCCTCAGGAGATTGATGGGGATGCGTTGGATGTTGCTTTGCAGGTGTGTTTGTTGTTGAACTGTCAGCTTTATCCTGTTAGTCAGGTGATGCGGAAGACCGTGATTAACGGTTCGAATACTTCTGGTTTTCAGCGGACGGTGTTGTTGGGCCACGATGGGTATGTGGAGACGAGTTTTGGGAAGGTGGGGATTGAAAGCGTTGTTCTTGAGGAAGATGCTGCTAGGGAGACAGGAAGGGAAGGCAATACTGTGGTATATCGGTTGGATAGATTGGGCATTCCCCTTGTTGAGATTGCTACAGCGCCTGTTTTGCACATGCCGGAGCAGATTAAGGAATGCGCTTTGAAGCTCGGGGAGATTCTTCGGGCGTGTAAGGTGAAGCGAGGGTTGGGCACGATTCGGCAAGATGTTAACGTGAGTATTACTGGGCATGATCGGGTTGAGGTGAAGGGTTTTCAGGATCCTGCGATGATGGTGAAGACGGTCGATACTGAAATTAGGAGGCAGCAGGAGAGTCTGAAAAAAGCTGATCTTGCAGGACAAGATCAGTCATCTGGCACGAGCTCGAGCTCGTTTGAAGGGAGCGTTCGGAGGGCTAAGGTGGATGGGACGACGGAGTTTTTGCGGCCGATGCCTGGGAGAGCGAGGATGTATCCGGAGACTGATCTGGAGTTGTTGAAAATAGGTCGGGAGCGACTTGATAGGTTGCGGAAGCGGTTGCCGTTGTTGAGACATGAGATGAGAGCTGTTCTGGAAAAGAAGGGGCTACATGAGGAATTGATTGGGCTTGTTCTTGATAGCGGCGTGTATGGGGAATTTCTGACATTGGCTAAGGTTGCTTCGGGGAAGGCAGATTTGGTTGGGAAGATGGTGACTTTGTGGCGTCG
>NYZR01000030.1 GCA_002687255.1 Candidatus Pacearchaeota archaeon
TTTGGCATGAGGATGTCAATCATCTGAGGTTCTAAGATGCGTCTGTTTTTGTCTAAGAGGGAATCGATGTCCTTGAGTTTTCCTGTCTTGACTTCCTTACCCATTGCTGTTTTAGGAACCCAATTTTCGAGAGCTCGCTTTTCTTCAAGGGCACGCATTTTCGCTCTTCGTTCTCTTGGCGGCAAGGCTCGGAGCGCTTCTTCTTCCTTTTCTTGCTGCTTGATGACTTCCTGAGCTTTCGCTTCTTCTTCCGACTGTTCTTTCTCTTCTGCTTTCTCAATCATTTTTTCTGTTTCTTTGTCTGCCATTATTCCCTGTCCTCCTGTTCCTTTTTAGTTTTATCTCCTGTTGATGGGAGAGCCCCTGGATTGTGAGGGATGTTCAGGCCTGCTTCTACGGCGCCTTGGACGACGGACATGAGTCTTCCTCCGGCAGGAACTCTGTGGAGGCCGAAGTCGACGATGACTTCTTTGACGTCGCCTGCTTTTCCGGCTAGGGCTTTTCCTGTTTCATAGGCAGCCTTTCGAGACTTTCCTTGCCCTGGCTTGAATCCAGAGATATCTTTAGAGGATACTCGGACGAGGGTTTTATCCTGAGCCTGTTCAGATGTTACGATCTGTGCGATGATGTATCTGTTCGTCTTTCGGATGACGAGACGAGGTTTGCCTGATTTCAAAAGGCCGAGTCGTGCCTTGTAGTCTGTCTTTCCTTCTGCTCTTCTTCTCTTGGGAACTCTGAGGATTCGTGCCATTACTTACTTGCCTCCTGTTGCATGTGCTCTTTCAAGTTGGAGAGGGATCGGAAGGTCTTTGCTTTCGTCTGTTTCCTGAGTTTGATATGTTGTTCTCTGTCGATCTTTCCTTGTCGGAGTGCTCCTCGAAGGTGGGCTCGGAGTTTTCGGACGAGGGCCATGTAGTCTTTCTTCCTTGTCTTTACTTTCTTCTTGATCGATCCGACTCGTCTCCTGGTCTTCCGCTTGACGATGGTCTTTCGGCCGGAGACTTCCTTGATGGAGATGGCTCCGCTTTGGTGGAGGTCTCGGATGTCTTGCTTGGTGATTGCTTCTTTGACTTCTTCTAATCGTGCAGTATTAAATCTGATTCTGGCTTTGCCTACGTTGAGTGTCTTTGCTGCGAGGATTTTTTTCTTTTCTAGGTTCATTTCTTGGCCTCCCTTACGTTAAGCATCGTGAGTTTCTTTTCTTTCGCTGCCTTCATGAGTTCGAGTTTCTTCTTCGCTCCGAGTCGTGCTGACAAGATTACTGATTGTGTTTTGGCGTCGATTGCTTGGAGTGCTTTTAGTGTGCTGATGACTGTTGGGACGAGGCCGTTGATCTTTCCTACTTCGGAACGAGCTCGCTTGTAGCCGACGCTGACGACTGCAGGATATCCGTGTCGCTTCTCACGCATCTTGTTGTCTCGGCCTGTTGGCTTCTTCCAACGTTGGAGTTTCTTTCGGTTCTTTCCTAGTTTGCTGTAACGGCCGGTATCTCGGCGGAGGAATTTCTTAGGCATGTTGATTACCTCCTTCGAGAGCATTTTGAAGGTAATCAATACCTCTTGAAAGAACTCCCAGAGGTCCCTTCAGGCGAGGGTAAAATGGATTCTCTTTATTTACGTGAGCATAAACACCAGTAATCCTGGGGAGCTGATTCTTGACAAGATCCAAATCCCCTCTACGGGCTGCAGCACAGAAGTATCTAATCTCTCTCAATGATGTATGCAGTGCGCCCTTATAATTCGAGAGGGCGATAGAATCCTGATCACCCATCTTTCTTTTCCTCCTTCGCTTCGACTTCAATTTCTGCCTTTGGTCCTTCTTCTTTTTCTGGCGCCGTAACTTCTTCCTCGACAGGATCTAGCTCAGAAACTTTTCTATCCGACTTTTCGGTGATGTAGATGCCGTCTTGGAAAATTCGTCGGTCTCGGCCTTTGAGACGTGTTGCTCGCTCAAGGTTTGCTGCGGTTTGTCCTGCTGCTTCTTTGTCGTTTGAGGTGACGGTGATGATGTTCTCTTTGATTTCTACTTGGACGCCTGGAAGGATCTTAGCGAATCTCGGTGTCTTCTCTCCGAGGAAGTTTGTTACGGAAACTTTGTCGCCATCGACTTTGACCGTCATGGGAAAGTGGACGTGTGCGATTTCTAGGCTGTAGACAAAAGGCTCCTTGAGGCCGAGGAACATGTTCTGGACGTGCTTTCGATAGGTGTTGACATATGCGTAATGTCTTTTGTTTCCTGCAGGGCATGTTAGTGTGACTTCGTTGCCCTTGATAGCTACTTGCATGTGTGGGTAGTCGAGTGTTTTCTTGAGTTCGACGTCTCCTTGTTTACAGACCAGGACGCCGTCTTCGTATGTGCAAGCAGCGCCTTCGGGAACTTTCAATGTTTCTACGAATTTTTGTTTCATGTTAGTATAGGTAAGCAATCAGGAACCCTCCAACATTCTTTTCCTGAGCTGTTTGGTGAGTCATGAGTCCTTGTGAGGTGCTGAGGATTAATGTTCCGATGTCTTTTGCAGGGAGGTATCTTTGGGTGTATCTGTCGATGTCTTGGACGCTGCATCTCAGACGAGGTTTGATCGCTTGGGCTCCGTTCAGTTTGCTGATAGTTACTTTTAGATCTGTGCCGTCTTGCTCGTAAGATTCTACGTGACCTCGAAGTTTGGCGATCGCTAGAACGCCGAGAAGAACTTTCGAGAACTTTTTCAGAGTTATTTCTGTCTTGCCCGCTCTTTTGGCGTTCATGAGTTGATTCAGTCCGTCTGCTGTTATATCTTGTGACATGTGATTTCTCCTAGCTATATTTTTTAAAGCCAATTTCCTCCGCTATTTCTCTGAAGCAGTGTCGACAGAGTTTGAGATTGTATTGTTTGAGGTGGGCTCCGAATCGGCCACATCTTTCGCACTTCCTTGCCGCTACGCCGGTTTTTCTTTCTTGTGGTTGGTTGTGTTTGAGGAATTTTTGAGCCTTCGCTGGTTTCGAACGAATTTGTTTTAGGACTTTTCTCCAGTCTGATGCAGTCATTGTGTTAGGGCCTCCTGTCTGCGAGGGATAAGTTCTCTTGCTGGGACAAATTCTCCGCCCCTATCAGATTGAACATATACTCTTGTTCTTTCATTTTCCTCGGAAGATTCTGAATTAAAGATAGCATACTCTCTGCCGTCCTCTTTTTCAACCCCTGAGAATGATCCCTCGAAGCTCCCCGATCGACCTCTCAGTTCTGCGTGCTTCACTGTTACTCTTTCCCCTTGGCTTAGAAGGCTCAAGTAAATAGAACGCTGAAAGTCATAGATGCTCATTCTTCAGTTTTCCTCCTTCGTGGTAGAATGTGTGTCTTGAAGTTGTCCTTGAGATAGGTCATGATTTCCGGGACGGTGACGTGTTGTTTCTCTGCGAGATGGCCTTGCTTGATTTTTTTCCGATTTACTCGGATCCCTTTTCGAGCGAAGACGACGGTGGTGTTGAAGCCTCGGATTCCGATCTCTCTTTGGTATTCCATGCCGGGGATTTCGATGTATTCCTTAATTCCAAAAGAGAGGTGGTTTGGTGCGATTTGTTTTTCTTTGAGCGTGTTGTCTATGCCGCCGAGCAGTTTCTTGAGAAGCTCAAGGGCTTTGGCCCCTCTGAGGGTGACTCGTGTGCCGACTTCCAGTGCCGGGCGCACGTTGAAGGCAGGGATTCTCTTTGTCGAAGCGATGACTTGAGGTTTTCTTTCTGGGACGAGGTATTCGAGGAGTGCTTTGGCTTTTTCTAATTCCTTGTCGACGCCGCCGCAGCTGAGGATGACTTTTTCGATGAAGACTTCCCTCATCTTGTTCTCGGAAGCGGCTTTGCCGCTGTTGGTAACTGTCTGCGACTCTGTGGTGTGGGGTGCTTCTGTTGTTGGTTGTTCTAGTTCTTGGTTCATGCTGCTCTTTCCCCCGTTATGACATATCCTCTCAGCTGCGCAGGTTGATTTCTTAGTATCTTCATTCCCTCGAGCTCAATCTCCCGAGCAAGAGCTGGATCTCCCACCACTTCTCGTGCATGGCCCATTTCGATGGCGATATACCCTGCTGCCATCTCGTTGTTTCCCGCAATGACTAGGCTTCTCGCCCTGTTTAGCGTATCTCTTTGTCGCTCATAAGCACACCCCATTACTTCAGGAGTCATCTTACCAAAACCTGCTTTGCCGGCAGGGTTGCCTCCTTGTCTTTGAATGCGATGGTTACTTTGTTGTTGTCCACTTTTGAGATTTTTCCTTCGTGTCCGGCGTATTTGCCTGCGAAGACGAAGCCGGTTTTTGCTTTGTCGAGGGGGAGGTGTTTAGAAAGTTTGTTGTCGGGGGAGAGAAGGAGTGTGTCGTTGGTCTTGATGTCTTTGGCCTTGGTGGCGTCGAGAAGAATATTGGATCCGTCGTGGCCGTTGACTTGGATCTTGTTGTTCGGTCGGGCGATCTTGTTGACGACTTTGATCGGTCTGTTTTTGGAGGTTGTTTCGGTGAAGGTGAATTTGTGTGTTGGGGAGAGAGTGAGTTGATATGTCTTGTCTGCTTGCAAGAGGCCGAAGAGTTTGATGCTTTCTCTGATGTCCTTTGGTGTTTTTCCGTTAATCTTGAGGAGGCCTTGTTTCATCAAGTGGTTTACTTCTCTTGAAGTTTGTGCTAGCTTCAACATGTCTCGGATCGCTATGACCAGAGGGACTGCTTTCGTGTGATGGGAGAGAGCTCGAGCTACGTATTTTGTTCCCTTTCGTGGAAGAGGGATTCGCTTGTTCACTTGATTTCTGTTTTGGTGTGCCATTTATTTTTTGGTCTCCTTTTTGGGAGTTGGTTTTTCTTTCTTTACATTTTTTGTGTCCTTCTTTTCGGAGGTCTTTTTAGTTTCCGCTGAAGGCACCTTGTTCAGGGAAGCGAGGCGCTTCTTGTCGTCCAGGTCTATTGTTGTCAGTTGGAGTGTTGAGGGATGGAACCAGACATTTACTTTTGTTCCGTCCTTCTTTGCTCTCTGGAGTCCTTCGACTGCTACACGAGTTCTTTTAGGTTGGACTAGAATGACCTTTCCTTCTTTCTTGGCGAAGGAGCCTCGGAGGACTTTGACTTCGTCTCCCTTTCTTATTGCTAAGGTGCGTTGTCCGTGCTTTTCCTTGAGAGGCTTTGCGAGTGATGCGTTGAGGAATTTATGTTTGATGTGTAGTGGGGCGTTTGCTCGGAACTTTCGTTGTTTTCTTGGTTGCTTGCTGGAGAGCCATGCGGTTGAGAAGAGAGATTTCATAAGACAAACTGAGCGATCTTGGCCACTTGCGGCCAACGCTCTTGCACCTCCCTTGCTACTGGGCCTTTGAGTTGTGTTCCTCGTGGGTTTCCTTTGTCATCTTTCAAGAGAGCGACTGCGTTGTCTTCGAAGCAGACTCTTTCTCCCGTTTTTCTTTTATATGAACGTTTTTGTCGGACGACGACGGCATCGAAGACTTCGCCTTTCATGTCTGGCTTACCTGCTCGGACAGAGACCTTGACCCAGTCGCCTAGCTTGGCGTATTGCTGTCGGCCCTTGTTGGTCTTTCCTCGCTTGACCCCTGTGATCTTGACGATTCGTGCTCCGGAGTTGTCTGCTGCTATCAAGTGCGTTCCGATGTTCAGTGCTCGTGTGGTTTTTGCTGAGATGGGTTTCATGCTTTTGTCTCCTTTTGTGAATGATCGAACTTATCCCCTGGCCTTTTCCAAAACTCACCATAGTCTTTTTTCATTTTCTGGTAACTTGAAAGGGTCAATATCTGCGATCTCGAGAAAATGTGCTGGCAAGGATGCTGTGTTAGGCTCATCGCTGCTCGGCCCGCTAAACAATAGCCTACCACAAATTTCTCCCAGTTTCCCTCCGCCACCCCCTCATAAAATAATCTGCGACCTCTATGAAAATGGACTATCTTTTCTCCCCTCCATGTCTGTCCAAGATCAAGCTTGCCTTTTTCTTTTGCTTCCCAAACTTTTTCCGCCCTCATTGACGTTTCTCTCAAGTATCTATCCCCGTCTGTTTCCATTACCTTTGCTTTTACTGGGTCTATGAAATTCACTTTTTCCCCCCTTGTTCTTGAGTATCTGTCTGTTTGACAATTTTGGTAACGAGAAAATGAATGAGTTTGCTGAGGGGTCTGGTTTCTTGGGCTTGGACGAGGTCGCCGATTTGGGCGTCGATTGTTGCAGGTAAGTGGGCGTGGATTCTGGTCTTTTTCTTATAAAATCGTTCGTATTTTCGGAGGAAGACAGTTCTTTCCAACTCCAGAACGACACGGGTTGGGAATTTCTTGATGACGGTTCCTTCGAAGATTCTTCCCCTTGTAGCTGGGAGCTTTTTCGTTGAGAGCTCTGGCTGGGATGGAGCCTTCGCTGGCTTTGGTTTAGCGGTTTGTTTTGTAGTTGCCACTTTGTTGTTCCCGTGCTCGTCAGCTTGGCTGGCGAGCCGTCACCTTCCTTTTTCTGTGCTTCGAGGATACCTAATCGACAATGGCTTCATCTGGGAAGCCTTGTTTGATCAACCAAGGTCGCACAGCTTTTCGGTGGTTGCCTTGCAGTTCGATGACGCCGTCCTTGACGGTGCCTCCGCAAGCGAGGCCTGCTTTCAGGCCTTTTGCAACAGCCTTGACGTCGACAGTTTTGTCGAAGCCCGAGACCAGAGTGATGATCTTGCCGTAGCGGCGAGATTCGTTCACCACGCTGATGCGCTGGTCGCTCTTAGCGATGTCCTCGAACGCACTGGTTTCGTTCGGTAAACCGAACGTTGGTTGTTCCCCAATGTCGTCCATTTATGCTTTTTTCACTCCTGCTTTGTCGGCGGGTGTGATTTTTTCTGTCTTTGACACGGTCAACAGACGTGCAAGTGCCCTTTTAAGCTCTTTGGTTTTAGCGTTGGTCTTGTTTGCCGTGACGTTTGCTTTGATGAGTTCTAGTCTGAGTTCTTTGATCTTTTTCTTTTGCTCCTCTGCGGAGAGGGATTTGACGTCTTTCATTTTTAGGACTGCCATTATACTGTTCCCACCAATACTTCTTCTTCTGATCCCTTATCACATTCTACGTATCCCTCTAATTTACTGAAGAGGGCTGCATCATCTTGAGAATGGAAACCTCTTTCTTTTTGAACATCCACTATTGAGGGAAGGGTGTGCCTGATCTGATTGAGAGATTCAATTATATCTCCATAGTCTCTATTATACTCTTTGAATCTAAACCCATCTACTCTTATAAGACTACCCAGGCCATCTTTTATTTCGTCTTGCAGATATAAAGCAAATTCTTTTGTTCCCCGATAGCCACTCCAGCTTCTCTGAGCCAGAACTAATAGGTCTTCAATTCTATTGTTAACTCTTGCTGCAAGTTGATCTATTTCGGCTTGTTCCATTTGATCATTCGCCATTTACTTCTTCGCCTCCTTCTTTGTGGAAGATTTCTTTTTGGGTGTCTTCTTTCTCTGACTTCCTGTTGCTGCGGAGCTTCTCGCTTCGCTGCGAGCTCTCGATGACGTCTCGTCATCGGATCCTCCAACACGTTCGTGCTTGGAGGCTTCCTCGCTGCCGGAAGCAGAGATCATAGCCTTCTTTCTGACTTCGGGTGTGACGATGATTCGGTCTTTGAGGTCTACGTCGGGCCTTAGGATGGAGACTTTGATTCCTACGACGCCAGGGCCGGTTTTTGCCTGAGAGTGTGCTCGGTGCACGAGCTTGGAAGGATCTCCTGTCTTTTTCAAATATCCTTGCTTGAATCTCCAGGTCTTCGATCGGTCGCTTGGAAGTTTTCCGGAGAGAACGATTTCTGCTCCGAGTGCTCCGGCAGCCATGATGCCTTCGAGTGCTCGATATGCAGCGACTTTGAATTGCATGGAACCTCTGCGTTCGAGGGAGATGGCGATGTCGTCTGCTACTAATTGGGCGTCGAGTTTTTCTTCGGTGATTTCATCGATGTCGATGTGTGGGTTGTCTAGTTTGAATCTTTTCTTTAATACACGAGTGAGTTCTTCGATCTTTTCTCCCCCTCGTCCGATGACCATTCCTGGCCTGTTTGTCGAGATAACTATTTTTTCTCCGACAGGAGTATATTCGATGGCGACTTCGGAGATTCGGCCTTTGCCGAGGGCTCGCTTGATGTATTCTTTTACGCCGAGTTCTTCTTTCTTGAATGTTACGAATTTCTTTTCTTCCATGTTATTGTTTCTCTCCTTTGGCTTTATCTTTCTTTCTCTGACTTCCTGTTGCTGCGGCGTTCCTCGCTTTCGCTGCGGGCGCCTCGCTGCCGGAAGCAGAGACCCTGTCCTTTTGAGTTTTTGGTTTTGCTTCCTTTGCTTCGAGCATAACGTGTGTTCGTTTTCCTGCTCGGCCGCCTCTTCGTGCTGGGCGGTGTGCTTGTGTTGCTACTGCTGCGGTGATTTTGCTTTTCTCGATATCCATTTGGTTGACTTGTAGGTTTCCCTTAAGGGCCTTGACGAGGTTGACGAAGTAGCCTGCTGCTTTGACGGGGTAACGGCCGGACATCATAGGGCCTTTCCGATGCGGGATCTCTCCCTTGAAGGGGACTGCTTTCTTGAGGATTTGGACAGCGGCGAGATCGGCGAGTGCTTGGTCTGTTGTTTTGTTTTTTACGAAGGCACATAGGAATTGTGATTGTTTTGTGGAGATGGGGTATGAACGGCCTCGTGCTACTGCTATGTCTTTTTTCGGAATTTCTACCTTGTCTTCTTTGGATTTTTCTGAGGGTTTCTTTTCATTAGCTTCGGGAGATTTCTCTGAGGAAGCTTCGCTTCCTGAATGAATGTCTGAGGGCTTCACGTTTGGTGCATCTGTTGTTTTGGGTTTTTTCTCTGGAGCTTTCTCTGTCGTTTTCACTTTTTGTTCCTTCTCCTCCGTTGTTGGTTTTTTGGTTTCTTCAGCCATTTACTTCTTCTCCGCCCGTGAGGACTTGGTTGCTCCGATTCCTGCGGAACCGTGCTTCACTTGTTTCCTTGTGAGTGCGAATTCGCCGAGTCTGTGGCCGATCATCTCGTGTGTTATTTGGATATCTTCGAATGCCTTCCCCATGTGGACGCTAATCGTGAGGCCGACGAGATGTGGAACGATGACTAGATCACGGTTGTGTGTCTTGATCTTCTTCTTTTTCTCGGTTTTCGTGTTTGCTCGAGCGATGAATTTTTCGATGACATCGAAGTGTCTGAGGACAGATCTTCGGGATCGTGAGGGGAGGAGCTTTGCGACTTCACGGACATCCATCTGTTGTAATTCAGCGAGAGGCTTGCCTCGGTAAAGCTGTTCTTTGGTTTTGACGGTTACTTCTTGTGCCATGTTATTGTAATCCTTTCCTCGTCGAACCCATATGATAAATGCTACCTTCAGGGTCATTCACGATAGGCCCTCCTTCTTGTCTAGATAAATGTTTGGTATGAAATCCAATAGTTTCCTCATCGCCATCTAAAAAGGCAAACAAGGAAAGAGGCCCATAGGGCTGCTCTGAGTATACTGCCTTCCTGTTTTCTCTCTCACGGAGGATTCCCTGCCGCAAGGAAAAGTCTACTTTCTGTCCGATATTCAGCTGTCTGATCAAGTCCATTCCATGTAATACGTTAGGTTCTGTTTGTGTTGTCATGTTATCGTTTCTTCCCAGTCCTCTTCGGACTCAAATGGCCGACACGGCGGCCGGGTGGAGAGTTTCTCTTAGCGATCTTTCTTTTAATACGTTTTCCTCGACCGGATCCGAATGGATGATCGATGGCGTTCATGGATACTGCAGAGGTTCGAGGCCAGAGCTTGCTTCGTGCTTTCATGTGAAAGTATTTCTTTCCTGCCGTCATGAATGGCTTGCTCTGCCTACCTGCGCCAGCGATCGTGCCCACGGTGGCTCGACATTCTCCGGAGACCGTGAGCTCTTTCTTATTTGGCATCAAGATGATGAACTTGTTGTTTCCGAGGTCTTTCGTAATGGTTGCCGAGGATCCTGCTGATCTGATGAGTTTTCCACCGTCTCCAGGGTGTCTTTCGATGTTGTAGACTTGTGTGGTGAGTGGAATGTTTTTGATCTGGAGTATGTTCCCGGTTTCTGGCTTTGCTTCTGGGCCGAGCGTGATTTTTTCACCGACTACTGCTCCCTGGAATGCGGGGATAAAGAAAATTGTCTTTTGGGCTTTCATTTTCATGAGTGGTGCGGTGTGTCCTGCAGACTTTATCAAGCTGAGGATTTCGGTTTCTCCTTGTGCTGCTGAAGGATAGCTGATTTTATGCTGGAAGGCTTTCTTTCGGACACGGTAGGTGTGTGTTGCTCGTCCTCTTCGTTGGGAGATGATTCGCTTACCCATCTGGATTATCCCCCCAGACAAATTTCGAGTAGTTACTCACCATTTCTTCTGTCACTTCCATCACACTTTTGTTCCAGCCTCCAGAAACCACACCTTGATGAATTGTGAGAGTGGGGTCATATCTCCTGTGCTCGAAATGGTGCCTTTCTGATTCAAGAGGAGGGCGTCCCTCACCAGGGAACACCAACACGTCAACTCCGATCGGTTGTCCATCCGATTCAACGGTATATGTTCCCGTCACCATTCCTCTGACGTTTACCCTGCCTAAGCTCTGATTGTGCACTACAACGACCTCATTGACTTTCAGATCTTCAATTTTCATCTTATTCCTTCCCTCCAATCAGTTCGTGGTAGGCATCCCAATCTTCACTTTTTAATCCCTCTGTCCTTACATGTATCCACTGCCCTTCTGGTTGATCTGACGTTTTGAACTCGTAGGTTCTTGCTACTGGCATTTTCATATCAGCAACGGATGTGTCCTGACCAGAGAATCCCGGTGTGATGATGATAGCTAGTCTCTCTTCTCCCCGAGTCCAGGCTCTTGCAACATAGCCCTTCACGCCATCAACCTGGCTCCCCTCGCCTCTCCATTTTACGGGAACTTCTACGACAGTCCCTACCACTTGATCTTCCCAATCTGTCTGTTGTTCTGCAGCCATGTTACATCATCCCCAGCTTGGTTGCCAAGTCAATTGCTGGGTTCTCCTTTACAAGTTTTACATATGCGAGTTTTTTGTTGGCGTGGTTGAGTGTTCTGACGTCCGCTACCTTGACCTCGAAGACTTTCTCGACTTGTGTTTTGATCTGTGCTTTTGTTGCTTGACGAGGGGCTTCGAAGACGAGCGTGTTTTCTATATCGATCAGGCGGACTGCTTTTTCTGAGGTGATTGGTTTGAGTATCATGCTGGTGTAGCCTCCACCCCAGAGCCAAATAGTAAGGGTATAAGGTCTGAGACTGCTCTTTCCTGTTGTGCTTCTTCTTCAGTTTCAACCACAAGATATCCCTCTTCAAAAGAAGGAAAGAACTCCACTCTTGCTCCTTTTCTTTGAAATGTATATATGTCAGGTTCTGTGTCCGTTCTTAAGTCAGTTATATTCTCAATTCTGGCCTCTTCCTCTATCGATCCTACATAATTCCATCCAAAAATTCTCATTCCGGAAAAACAATGGATAATAGTATACTCTCTCTTGATCATTCTTTCTTTCCCCCTCTTAAATCTAATGCAAACCTAAGACTTGCTTCTCTATTATCCAATTCCCTAGCTTCCGCTCCCCTACTACATTGTATTCCGAACGATACTACAGCAACCTGTGGGATTCTTACGTTATACCCTGCTACATTCTCTCCTTGTCTTTCTAGGTATGTTACTTCTTCCCTCATTCTTTCTTGTCTCCCTTTGTTTCTTGATTAAGATCACCCAGTGCTGCTTTGGTGTAAAGAGTAAGACGGCCGAGAGGATAGAGATCGTGTAGGGTTACTTCACCAACGGGCTTGCTTTCTACGGTTTTTGTGCTGAGTTTTTCTTCTGCTCCTGTCAAGATTAATACGCCTGCGTTTGATTTGTATTTTCTTCCTCGAAGCGTTCCTTTTCCTGCTCGGACGGCTTTTGTTTTTTCTACAGGGGCGTTCGTGAAGATACTCTTGAGTGCTGCGAGGAGGTCTTTTGTTTTTTCAGGGAGCTTTTCGATGACTGCTGCTGACGGCGCTTCGTCCAAAGAAGAGTATCTTTCGATGATCATCTCCTGGTTTGTGGTTGCGGCGAGAGCGCCGTTGAGAGCGAGAGCGAATTCCTTTTTGTTGATGCTCTTTTCTTTCCCGATTCCTTTTGGAGGGTGTGCCTTGGGGCCTCCTCTTGTCCCTGGGACGTTTGCTCCGATCCAGTAGAACTGTGTTCCTCTACGCCACATGGTTTTTCTTGGCAGTCTTGCAATACCCCGCCCGTAATGTCCCTTCCAATCATGTCGCTTGTGGCTGATGGTTCCTGCTGCGGATTGTCTTCGTCCTGCTCGTGTTAGTGGGGAATATGGCTGTGCGAATTTGGTTGCGGAGAGAGCTTTCTGGATGATGTCTGGCCTGATGCTGGTGTCGAAGACTTTTGGTAGTTGGAGGTCTGATTTCTTTTTTCCTTTTACATCGTAGAGTGAGGCTTTCATACTACAAACCTCCAGCGGGTTTCTAGGAGTTCCAGCAACCGGTTCATAGCACTAACCTCTGGAATTCTAGTTGTTGTTTCGCTGCACGCTTCGTTGGTCTGAACGAAGGTGTAACAAGGATGGCTCTTTTTGCCGGGCCTTGGACGCTGCCCTTGATGATGAGATAGGATGATTTGATCTGACCATAGCGTTTGAATCCTGATTTGGGGTTGATGTCTTTTTCCGTGATGGAGTTGGTGGTGAGGACAGGATGGTTGTAGTGGACACGGGAGAACATGCCTAGTTGTCCGGCCATGGGAACTCGGAAGGTGACACGAGCTGGATGCCAGGGGCCGATGCTTCCAGGATTTCGGACGCCTTTCTCGGACTTGTGGCTTTTCAGGCCGATGCCGAATCTCTTGACAGGGCCTTGCATGCCTTTTCCTTTGGTGAGACCTCGGACGTCTACGAGAGAGGGTTTGAAGTTTTCTAGGGTGATCTCCTTTCCGATGAGTGGTTTGATGAAGTCTAGTGGGGCGTCGGTGTTGAGGGCGATTTCGATGATGTCTGGTGTTTTCTTGAAGCTGGGTTGTGAGGAAACGATGAGGCGGATTTCATCGTAGTCTTCTGGAGTTTCTTTTTCGAGGTCTTTTACGGTCTTTATTGTTTTGATTTTTCTCTTGAGGTTCTTTTCATTGTTTACGATGACGTCTTTCAGAGGTTTTCCGTGTTGGTAGAATCGGACAGATAGGATTTTCATGGGAGGGGCTTCTAGAATGGTTACGGGGAGGGCGACTTGTTTCTTTTGTGTTAGGGCGTGTTCGGTAGAGTCTTTTGCTAGTGCTGAGCCCATACCTACTTTGTAGGTAATGAAACCGAGCACTTTCGTGTCATCCGTTCCAGAAATTGGAGACCAATTGACGCTAGGTATGGCTTTAGCTGCACGCTTGCGAGGCCAGAACTGCAAGCTTCCTCGTCGTGGTCTCGATCTTGTTGGCATATGTATGTTCCATTGTTCTGTTGGTGCAACTCGACCTTGGAGCGCATAGCAGTGCGCTGCCAGTATTGAAAATCAAGTGTTTTCTTGATTCACGATAGATTACTGTTTTGTTGAGGATTTTGGGTATTTAAGCATTACGGTGAGCGGCTTTGTTAAATAAGTATCGCTTGTTAAAAAAGTCATCTAACAAGAAGGATTAATTGTAATGCTGCAATAATCCCTAGAATTACAGTTAGACCGATTATCCAATAAGTTAGGGTAATCATTTTTGAGGTTTGTTTTGAAGATTGCTCGTTAAATTTTTTTATAGTAACA
>NYZR01000031.1 GCA_002687255.1 Candidatus Pacearchaeota archaeon
TGACTTTGTTGGTTGGGTATGGGTTTGGAAAGGTCGAGCCTGTGGGTTCTGCTTTGTTGGCAGGAGGTATTGGGGCAATCTTTATTGGTGTTGTGTCGAGGTGGGATGCGTTGAATGATGTGTGGAGATTTATCTTGCTGGTTCTTGCTTTGGTTTTGTTGGTGTGGTTGGCTGTTCAGGTGAATCGGGAAGGGAAGTGGTGGAAGATTTTTGTTAAGAGGTAGTTTTCTGGGAATAATGGTTTAAGGGGATTAAGCTGCTAGATGACTGGAGCCTCCATCATTTCCCCTTAGAAATAATTTTGATGCTTCGACAAGATCTGATCTTAGTGTCTCCTGCTCTTGTATTGTAAATGTTTGAGGGTTGGCCGCATATCTTTTTAGATTTTTTACATGGCCCACCATTCCTTTCCTTATCTCATTTACTTTTGTGTATTTTTCTCTTTTTGGATCTAGTAGTTTCCAAGCATCCAGCAACCACGTTGTGTTCTCTCTTTCATTTGATTCTGTTGCTTCTAGAATTGTTATGTAGTCTATAAATTTTCTTAACCCTCCGGATCTTTTAAGAATGATGTCGTCTACCTCTCTTGCTGCGTCCAAACTTAATCTAGTGAGTTGATCGTAGTTTATCATCCTAGATACCTTAGTCGTCCGGGTCTTGGTTCATAAATTTGGCCGTCTTCTAGGAGGAGTTTGATTTCTTGGTTGATATGTTCGGGGGACTGGTTGGTTTTCATGATGATCTGATCGATGTCGATTCCTTCGTTTTCTTCGGCTTGTTTGATGAGTTCTACGACTTGGTTTTTGAGATTGTTCTTGGTGTCTGTGTCGAGGGTTTTTGGTTCCATCTTTTCTGCTTCGAGTTTTCTGATGAGGAGGAATTGTGGGTCTTTCTTTTTGAGGATTTCTGGGGTGAGGTAGAGTTCGTTGTTCCAGGTTCGGAGGAGCCCGATGCAGAGAACGGTGTCGCCTTGGTTGAATTCTTGGAAGAGTTTGATGTCGTCGCCGAAGACTTTTGCTTTGATTTGTCCTGTGGCGTCATCTAGTGTTATGGAGCCGAATTGTTTTTCGCCTTCTTGGATGTATTTGTCGGTGATGTTGGCGATGACGTTGGCTCTGATGATCGTTTTTTCTGGGAGAAGGGGGGAAGTGACGTGGGCGAGCCGATCTGCGTCCATGATTTGTTGGGCTGCATTAATGGAACCTATTCGTAGTTTGAATGCGACGTTTCTTTTGAACTGTTGGCGAGATTCTTGGGCAATTGATTGAGCGGTTGCTGTTTGAGGGGTTGGGGTGTTTGGGGTTTCTTGGGTTTGGGTGGTTTGGTTGGTGGTTGTTGTCGGGGTGGTGTTTTGGGGTTGGGATTCGTTTGCTGTTTGAGTTGCGGTGGGTTTTTGTGGTTGAGGATTGCTCGCTCCTGAAATTTCCTGCCCCTCTTTGTCGCTGGCAGTTATCTGTGTTGCGGCCTGGGGGCCGCTTCCCACCCATTCTCCCCGAGAATTATCTGGTGCCAAGGGTGGGTTGGTGGGTTTGTTTGGAATTGATTGTTCTTCTGAGGGTGTTTCTTGGGTTTGTGATTCGTCTCTTGGTGTGACGTCTCGGGATTTGGGTTGCTGGTCTTCTGCAGGTTTTTCTTCGGCTACCTCTTTTTGAATTTGGTCGGTCATGGTGTGGGTTGGGTTGGTTGTTATTTAAGGTTTTGTTTGGTTGAGTGCTATGTTGTTATTGCCTTGATAAGTTTGTGGCAGGGGATTCCGAAGCAGNAGAGGCGAATGTCTTTGTCTTGGTGTTTCCCGGCGAGGATGGTGAGGCCGAGGAAGGCTTCAGGGTGTTGGGTTTGGAGTTTTCTGAAAAGTTCGAGGGTTTCTTTTGGGACGATGTGGACGAAGTGGCTGTTGAGCTTGGTTTTGTTGATGATGTCATAGTGTTCGTGTTGTTGGTCTTGGAAGGAGAAGGTGTTGGTTTGGATCTGCTTGAGGAGGTCTTTGAACGCAGTTATGTATTGTTCTTTGTTTTCTATGTTTATGTTGTGGAGTTCGTCGAGCATGTTATGTTGTTCGTTGCAGGTGATCTTTCTTGGGTCGGAAGATGTCGCCGGACTTGGCGAGTTGGTTGATGGCGTCTTCTAGTTCGGGGTCTGAGAGTTTGCCTTCGAGGGCTTTTTTTAGTTCTTCAGTCGGGATGAGTTTTCCGAGGCGGTTTTCTAGTTTGGAGAGGGTTTCTCGGACGAGGAGAATTTTTCCTCTCTTGGATGTTGAGATGCCCGTGGTGACTTTGTCGATGTCGAATGTTTTTGTTTCTTCGTCGTAACCGACTTGTGTAAGTGAGACCTTAAGGAGTTCGATTGCTTTTTTGGCATCGTCGTTTGTTACTTCTTTGGCTAGTCGGAGTTTTGCGTGGGATTCTGCTAGTCGGACGATTCCTTCGAGTTGTCTTGCTGTGATTGGGATGGGTTTGATATCTGATTCGGATGCTTGGGATTGGTTTCTGAGATGAACGTAGAATTCTCTGATTTCTTTCACTGCTTCATCTGTGAGTTTTGGTTTTATCTTCCTCTTAGCGTATGAGATATATTTTCTCATGAGTTGGGGGTCAATGATGTCACGAATGACCTCTTGTTGATGTTCTTCGAGGACGTGGGCGGCGATGGCTTCGTCTTGGGATTTGTTGGGGAGATCTCGGATGACGAAGATGACGTCGAATCTGCTGAGGAGTGCTGGGGAGATATCGATTTGTTGAGGTATGGGGGTGTAAGGATCGAATCGGCCCATCTTGGGGTTTCCTGCGGCGAGGACGGTGGTTTCTGCTCGGAGGGTGGCATGGATGTTTGCTTTAGAGACGGTGACGGTTTGTTGTTCCATTGCCTCGTGCATGGTGCTTCTGTCTTGTTCGTTCATCTTTTCGATCTCATCTATACAGACTGTTCCTTTGTTGGCTAAGACCATGGCTCCTGCTTCGAGAGACCAGCCTCGGAGGAATTCGTCTTTGACGACGGCTGCGGTGAGTCCTGCTGCGGTGGCTGCTTTTCCTGAGACGTATCTTCCCCTTGGTGCTACTGTTGAAATGAATTTGAGCATGACTGACTTGGCGACTCCAGGATCACCGACGAGGAGAATGTGAATGTCTCCACGGGCCTGGCCCCCATCAGATTTATCTTTCCGGACTCCTCCGAGGATTTGGAGAAGAAGGGATTCTTTGATGTTGTCGAAACCGTAGACGCTTGGGGCGATGCTGTTGGTCATACGTTTGAGGATCTGAGGATCTGCGGCTAGTTCGAGGATTTGTCTTTCTTCCTCCTCAGAGATATTGATATCCTCGTAGCTTTCCTCCTGAGGGATGATGTTGTTTGCTTCGATAGCGATATCGAATCTTGTGCTGATCGAGCCGGTTTGCATAGGGATGGGAATTTCTTTCAAGACGCCGTAGATTTTTACTTTGCTTCCAGGTGTTGTTCGTTCTTCCATTCTGGGGTCGACTAGGTCTTCCTTGAGGAAGACGTTGATTCTTCTTGGTTGCTCCCCGCCGTCTAGGGTGTCTGGGGATTCTTCGATGGAGAGTCTTTGAGCGTCGACCATTTCTTTGGAGAGGGTCTTGAACGTGCCTTTCCAGCCGCAGGAGCACCTTGAGGGCTCACGAAATTTGTTGTCTATCTGGAGGACGGAGAGGACTGCCCCACAGTTTGGACATTCGAATTTTGCATTCACGACTTGTGGTCTGACGTCGGAGGCTTGCCGGACGATTCCTTCGATTACTAGGAGTTGGTCGAGGTGTCTTGCTCTGATTTCTCTGATCTTGATATCTGCGTTCTGGGGAATGTCTGTGAGTCTGATTCTGGGATTTTCCATGAGGCCTGATTCTTCTAGTGCATTTTCAAGGATGGCGATCGTGTCCTCAGGGTTTTCTAAGGTTCTTTCAGAGAGTGTTGGAGAGAATTCTGCGAGAGAAATGAAACTCATGTTGAGTGTTGACTCTCCCTGTCGCATGGACTTTCCAAATTCTTTTTTCTTGGTGTCGAAGAAGTTTTTTGCTTCTAGGATGAGATCTTCCTGCTTCCTCTTTTTTTCCATGCTGATTATGGGGCGATCTGGTTTATATGGTTTGTTGTGGTTGGATGTAGGAGAAACTGCCAGGAAACCAAGGCGCTCGAGGAACTTGTTTCTCTGTGGCTTCAACATGTCAAAGTGCACAGCACTTTGAGCACGATCAAGAACAGAAAACTGAATGTTCTTGACGCTAACGTTATTGAAACTTTTCTTGGCTAACCTTCCTTTGCTCTTCGTGAACGTGATGAAAATGCTTATATACGTCTCAGACATAGGGTTCGTATAAAAAGTGGTGCATAAAAAGTATACGTGGCGTAACGGCAAGCGCTATGGGCCGTATTACTACGAAAACAAGAGGGTGAATGGGAAAGTGGTAACTCGGTATCTTGGAGAAGAGCCGCCGAAAAACGTAGGAGAAACAAGTTCTCCAGGGAAAAAAACGCATCACGGGCATCATACTGTCGGGTTGATTTTGTTGGTGGGGTTATTGTTGGGTGCTGTTGGTTTCTTTACTTGGCATGATGGTTCTGTTACAGGGTTTGCGGTTGGTGATGGGGGTGGGGTGTTTGTGCCTGTTGAGACTGTGGTGACGCATGATCCTATTCGAGTTGGTGAGGAAGTGAAGTGGTTTGTTCATGTGACTGCTGAGGAACAAGGGTCTGCGGTGGTGGCGTTGCCTTCAGAGATAGATGGATTAGATGTGCGTCAGTTGGGAGACAGGGGGCTGCGATCTTGGTTTACTCGGGCGCTACGTTTTACTGGGTTGAGTGTGTTGGATGATGTGGATGATATTTCTGTTGGGGGGAAGGAGACTGCTGTTTACTTAACGAGTGTTGGGGAAAGAGGGTATGAGTTGTCTTATCGGACGGCCGCTCCGGAGTTGTCTGTGGATGTTGTGGGAGATAAGAGACTTTCTGTTTCTTTATCCGGGCCTGATATTCAGGGCTATGAAGATATCGAGGCAGTGTTGGAATTTCCGGAGGGGTGGCATGTTGAGGCGGATAGTCGGGTGTTTGTGAAGTCGGTTGCTCTTGATGTGCTTTCTGAGTTCGAGGTTGAAGATAGGGATGGAGATGGACATTTGAATACGATCTCTTGGATAGTTGAGGGCTTGGATGAGCAGGAATTTGAAATAGGCTATGGGTTGCAGGATGCTACTGGGGATACGTGTTCTGATCAGGGGTATGGGGGCGGGACAGGGGATGATTGCCAGTTTATTGATATGAGTCATGATGCGTGTATCGACACGAGCGGGAATGATGCGACGGGGACAGAGGATTATTGTCATAATGTTGGGACTGATGGGGACTGTGCTTCTCATTTAGGGGCGAGCTGTAGTTATTATGATGGGTTTTCTACAATTGATAGTGTGTGCGTGTTTGATACGGACTCTTCGACTTGTTCTTCTATGAGTGTGGTTTCTGGAGAATATGGGAATCCTACTGGCGGGTTGACGGGGGGGACAGCGGCT
This sequence comes from Candidatus Pacearchaeota archaeon, assembly GCA_002687255.1. GTDB lineage: Archaea > Nanobdellota > Nanobdellia > Pacearchaeales > GW2011-AR1 > ARS50. The sequence continues at coordinate 5,514 of NYZR01000031.1, forward strand.
GATTTTCATAGCGGGAATGAGAACGGGACGTGTGAGACGAGTAATGCTCTTTCTGTTTGTGCGAGCACATATTCTCAGGATCCTAGTGCTGATGGGGTTTGTAGCACGGCATCTTGTGAAACGACATCTCCTTCTTTTTATTTGAATTGCGGAGCGGATGAGGATTGTGCGGTGACTGATGATTTGTCTACAGCAACAACTGATAGTTGTTCTAGTTCTTACTACGGGTGGGCGTGTGACTCTTCTACGACGAGTGCGGGGTTTGTGCAGGATGGGATGTGCGGGTATAATACTGATACTATTGAGGAGTGTGTGACTTCCGGGTATTTCTGTAATACTACCGATACTCTTTATCAAGATGGTTGTGGGGGTTGGTGTAGTGATGATGATCCGTGTGATGCGACTCTGACGGACGGGAATTTTGATAGTGCGTATGGGACGTGTTCTGGGAGTAGTTGTGTGGCTGCTGCAGGAGATTCTACTGCGCCGGATGTGACAATTAATGTGCCTGCGAATTCTACATACTCTAGTGCGAGTTTTGATTTTAA
>NYZR01000032.1 GCA_002687255.1 Candidatus Pacearchaeota archaeon
AGATGGGTTGCTGTTTCTAACGGCACAGTCTTAGCATCTGACACCGAGTTTGAAGGGCTTGAGCGTCAACTAGAACAGGTGGAAGGTATTGCTTCTGTTTTAGTCCATTATGTCTCTCGTGAGCCTTATTCAAAATAGTTCCTATGCACCAGATAAAATAACTCATTGCCGAGGGTGAATCGCTCGTGACTTAGTCCTAGACGGTTGCACATGAGGGTGAGCCAGCGTCTTTCAGGATATCTCATGGGTTTGCCGGAGAGTTTGATTTTGGGGAATGAGATGAGGAGGTGTTGATAGTTCAGCTGTGTTAAGAGGGGTTCGGTGACTTTGTGGCCCTTCTTTCGGTCGATGAGGTCGATGATCTTGAAAAGGAGGATGAGGTCTGCTTGAGGGAGGTCTGAAAGTGGCTGGTGCTGGAGGTCGAAGGTGAAGACTGAGCCTTTGATGTGGTTCTTCTTGAAGTGGGCTTTTACTAGGTTGAGATCGGCTTCGTTGATGTCTGCTGCGTGGTATGCTGTGTTTGGTGTGGCTAGTGCTATGGGGTTGAGGCCGCAGCCGAGGTCTAAGATAATTTTTGGTTTGAGGGAGTCTATTTTTTCTTTTAGTTGGAGGTAGTGAGGGAGACGTTCTTCTGTTGAAGCATGTGTTGCTAAGAGATCTGGTCTACTCTTTTTTGATGATTTGGGATGGAACATTCCGGTTAGCTGACGCAGATCTGCCCGGATCAGTTTGAGGAGGAGTTTTTGTTGTTTGGGTTTGAGTTGATCGAGTTGGGTGTGATACGAAGCAAGGCGCTGCTCTATGAGACGAGCGATGACGTCGTCTGCTACTCCAGAAAGTTCTTTCTTCTTTTTGATGTTTTTTATGAGGTCTTTCATTTTTTAGGGAAGAAGAGAATGTATATAAATTACTTTGCTTGTTGGGAGGTATGAGAAGAAGAGGTCAAGGGCATATTGAGATGATTCTTTCGTTTATCTTATTTATTGGAGCTGTGTTCTTTGTTTTGCTGTTTTTTAATCCTTCGAAGAGTATCGATCTTGTCGGTGGCTCTACAAGTTTTGTCTTCGCACAAGTTGCGGAGCAGTTAGAGACGGAGGTCGTGAGATATGGTGTGCGTATTGTCCAGCCTACGCTAGTGATCGGTTTAAGATTGAGTCGTGTGCCTGTGGGGGTTGGAAGTAGGGCTGTCACAGAAGGGGGGTTAGTTGTGGCGAGTGGCATTACTGGAAATTTAGTGTCTGCAGAACATCCTGCAGGCGTGGGGTTTATGACTGTTGAAGTAAGTGATGCTTTCCCCTCTGGCGGTTTGGTCGGAGGAGGGGGTGATGAGGATGCAGTAGTTGTGAGTTCCTCAGTTTCTGAAAAGATCTTGTCGGAAAAGAAGCTTCAGTTGTTACAGCAGAGGTATCACCAAGATTATGAAACTCTTAAGCATGAGTTGGCTATTCCTCCGGGCATTAACTTTCGATTCTTGGTTCTTTTTGGAGGAGGTGATCGGTTAGAAGCAAAGCGAGATGTCCCCACAGGTGTTGATGTTTTTGTGGAGGAACAACGTAGAGAGATTATCCGTCTTGACGGAAAGAGGGAATTCGCTTCTTTGGTGGTGAGTCTATGGTAAATCAAAGAGGAATTATTAGGATTTTAGAGGCCATGGTTGCTATTTTGTTGATTATTGGTGTTTTGCTTTTTATCTCAGGGAGACAGCAGACGGGTGGAGAACAGGAGATTACTGAGGTGTTATTGCCTTTGCTTGACGAGGTGGCTCGGAATGATACTTTGCGAGCTCTAGTTGTTATGGACGATCTTACTGCTGAAACTGCTATTGAAGATTTTTTAAGGGTGAGGGTGCCAAATCCTGCACTTGATTTTGGAGTAAGTATTTGCGACTTGCAGAGTTCATGTGGGCTGGCAGAACATCCCAGAGGTGTGAGGGATATCTTTGTTGCTGAAAGGGTTGTTAGTTCGACACTTAGAATGTATCAGCCAAGACGTGTGAAGCTGTTTTTGTGGGAACGGCCTGTTTAACCAATGTGTTAAATAGAATAGAAAGCATGATTGTTTATGGTTTTAACGTTGGACAAAGTGCGGCCAATAAAAAAGAAATTTCAAAAAGAACATTGGCGTGATTATTTTGTTGGATCTGGTATTTCTAATTTGGCTGTTCAGAGAAGGAGACATGAATTCCCCTTGGCTGAAGGTGAAACTCTTGAAGATCATTGCATAAGTGTTTCTCTCAGAGAAGAGCCTCCAGAGAGCGAGGAATTGATTTCTTCTTATGAGGGAGTTAGGATTTTTTATCGAGTTGTGGGGCCTGTAAGAGCGCTTTGACTTTTCTGTAATCATATTTATAAAGCTGATTGGCGTCGGAGGAAGATGTGGAAAAGAGAGTTGGTGTTTGGTGTTTTCATTTCAGTTCTGTTCATTGGTGTAGCGAGTGCGGCGACAAATTCCTGTGCTTCTGGAAGTGATACTATTTTAGGATTGTTTGATCGAGTTAATTCTCATGCAGAGGCTGGGAATCTTGGGACTTATGAGTATGGGGTGTGCTATTCGCAATTTTTTGGAGAGGCAATTTCTGGAGGCAATGTTCGTGATTGTTTAGACGGTAATGCTCTTGTGAGTTTATCAGCAGTCACAAATGCACATGGTGGTGCTCCGGGAGTGGCTGGCACGGATGTTTGCTATGGTGACTCGACCTGTTCTGTTAGAATCGGGGGCTGTCAATCTGGAGAAAAGATGATGCTCTCTCTTTCTGGGAATGATAATGCACATCTTGGGGCGAACGGGGCATACGATCTAAAAGTTTGTTGTGATGTGCCTTCGATTGATCTCGAGAATTTTATTGGTGATCAGATCTATGAAAAGGACAATGATGGTGTTGGAGATGGGGTGGATAATTGCCCGTTTGTAGCGAACCCAGATCAGCGAGACTCTGATGAGGATGGGGTGGGGGATGTGTGTGATTCTGATGCGGATAATGATGGGATCCCTAACGATCAAGATGATGACGATGATAATGATGGTATCGCAGACGGGGGAGACAATTGTCCGTTGAGCCCTAACCCTGGCCAGGAGGATGGGGAAGGGGATGGGGTGGGGGATGTGTGTGATAACTGTGCTGTTGACGCAAATGCAGATCAGGCAGATGCAGATAATGATGGGATTGGAGATAGTTGTGATGGGAAGCATGATGACGGTTCCTTTTGTCCTGCGGTCACGAGTCGGATCCAGTTGAATTATGATTGTGGAGGACAGGCTGAAGGGACGAGTGTGACGTGTGAGGTGATTGAAGAGGATCCTCTTTCTGATGATGATATTCGAGTGGGTGCGGATGCCTTAACGGGGACGTGTAATGCTGACGGGATCGCAGCGATTGTCTGGGAGATTACTGGGGCAGATTTGGCGAAAACAGAAGAGGGAGACTATGACGGCTTCGTGATTACCTGCAACGGTCGACGGGCAGAGCCTATTTGTGTAAATCCTGTGCCTATTAATACCGATCCGACCTCTGAAATTGAAGGATTCACGCAGGGGCAGATCATTCTCATAGGAACCTCTGTTCAGTTGAGCCATACCAGTTCTGATCTTGAAGGGCCTTTGGAGGTCTTGTGGTCGATTGATGATGGTTCTTTAGATCCTGCGAATAAGAATAGGAACAGTTTTAGCCATACCTTTGTTACTGCCGGGCAGAAAACTATTCTCTTAGAGGTTACCGATATTCATGGTGCGACGGATACTGATCAGGTTTCTGTGCTTGTGATTGATCCCTCAGTGGTAGGTAGTCCGATCTATCCCTTCATTGATTTACCAAGACACGATGAGCATATTGTGAGCGCTGATTTGACTGTGGATTATAATGCAGAGAGTAGTTATATATTGAGTGTTGATGGGTGCACGCTTACCTGTTTGGCAGGGAATTGTCCTCCCTCGGTCAATCCTGGGCCTGCTGCATGTGGAGGGGGAGAGTTGCTGATCTCAGGAGCACGAGGAGTGTTTAGTGGGATGGAGTTCAACTGGATCTTTGAGGACATCGGTGGAGACATTGCAGTTGATGGTTTCGGTGAAGTCAGTGGGAGAATTGGTTTTTCCTCACCGGGAGCAAAGACTATTGATCTCACGATTTTTACCGCTACGAGAAGTTCGAGCTTTCAGAGAGTCTTTACGCTGCTGGATCAGAGGCAATGTGTTGATGGAGGGACTGTTTGGTTAGAGATTGTGGATGGAGATGTGGTGAGGAGACATGATACCCTTACGACCTTATCATGTGCGGGGCAGAATCAATTAGCAGGTGATGGGGATGATTGTTGTCCGAATGGTTGGACGTGTTCTGATGGAACAAGTGGAGGGATAGGATGTCAGTTGGAAGATACCCTTGAGGATATTGATGCTCCTGCACAATGTTCGAGCTATGCAGACGAAACCTTGTGCCAGGATGATCCACAGAATTTTGCTGAGAACAATCCTTTGTTTGGAGCGAGAGATTGTGGCACGACTGTTGGAGGAGAGAATCTGTTGTGCTCGTGTGTCTGGCATCAAGATCAGTGTCAATTTGGGAAGAGTAGAAGGACTGGAATTGACCCTGATGATACCTTGTCGCAGTGTGTCTATCAAACGGAGCTTGGTGCCTGTCAGACGGGGTATCAGACAGTAGGTATTACTGCTACCTTGCTGAGTGGAAGCGACCTTGAATGTCGTGATTCTGAGGAAGTCTTGCCATGTGGTCGGCCAGAGATTCAGTTGTCCTTCTTTGGTCTGGTGCAGCTCGGCCTGGTATTCTTGGTTTTGGCCGGTTGGTATATTTTTGTCGAACGGCGGGAATAGATATTTAAAGCGTTTGCGGCTTCTAGGACTATGCGGAAGAAGGGTGTGATTTTAGCTGCTTTTGTTGTTGTTTTGGTTTCTCTAGCAGCTGCTGGAGAAGTTCAGTTTTACGATGAGGATATTGGTCGAGCGTATCAGGCAGGGGAAGCGTTGAGGGGAACGGTGAATTTGAGTTTTGCTAATGTGTCTTCGCAGGCCGTTCTTAGTAGTAGTTTCGTGGGAAACATCTCTTTGTTGGACTGGCTTGAGGGGCAAGGATTGGTTGAAAGTGTGGACTTTTCCTGTAGCACCGTAGCATGTGCTCGTGATTATACGCAAGGTGCTGCAGTTACGAACTTGAATTTGCCTGTCGATAGTGAAAAGACTGTGGGCTTCAAGCTGACCGGAGATGAAGTCAGTGTTCGATCTTTGCAGTTTCGAGTGAGAGGGAATAGTGGGCCATCGTGTGTGCGCCCCTTCTTGTTAGATGCGCTGAATCGGCAAGAATTTTTCTTGCAACAATCTGCGAGCACAGAAGTTGCATGTGAGACTGTCGATAGAGGATGTTTTGACGGCGAATTACTTGATGCCCAGTATCAGCTTGCAGAATTGACGAGTAATCCTTATTGTGAGAATGTGACATTAGCGCCTGCGCCATCCTATAGAGTTGGGGCGAAGGTGACCAACAGTAGCCTCACGAGTGATATGACCATGTCGCTCTATGATGCCGATTTCAATTTCTTTGGGAGTTGCGTGTTGCCTAGACACACCACAGATGTTGAGGAGTTGGGTTGTGTGGTTGATCGACCGTTACTGCACCAAGGTTCGTATTTTGTGTGTGTGCAAGGAAACTTGCCAGAGTCTGGCTACCAAATCCGGTTCGAACAATCTGGGGAGCGATGTGGCACGGACAATTTCGATACTTCACAGCTGGATAGAGATTATGATGTGTTTGTTCAGGCGATGCAGTTTGATTTTCTAGATCTTGGAGTGAATGAAAGTTCATTCTTTACGTCTCATGGCGTCGGCTTGGTGGATACTTTGAATGCATATCTTGATAGCCAGTATAACCGAGACTGCACCGGCTCGGAAGGATGTTTGCTGCCGTTCCGATTTGTGTCGAAAGCTCAGGATTTGTTGTTCATGGAAGTTGAGGCCAAATATACGTCAGGGGCAACGCTGTTGACTGCTCCGGGGACAATGTTCTTACTTGAAGAAGAGGAAGCGACCCTGAGTTCCGAGTCCCTTGAGTTGGATTTGTCTTCTACTAACTTCACTGCTCCTTCTGGAAAGAACATCACTAAATTTGATCTGTATCTTGATGGGGAGAGTGTTTTGAATGCTTCGGTGGCGATGACGATTACCCAAGGATTTACCTTTGAGATGACGCCGAACTTTGCTTTGTTGGGACTGCCGACCAACTTTACTCTGGAGTATGCCGGAGCGGTGAGAAATGTGAAGTGGGACTTTGGAGATGGGCAAAGTGAGACGACGCTTACGAAAGGTGTAACGCATGCCTATGCAGAGGAAGGAACGTATGACGTGACTGTCGTTGTAACTAGGAATGATAGCGTTCAGGGAAAGAAGACGTTTACCATCTTGGTAGGGGATGCGGAGGAATCTGCTCGGACGTTGTTGGAGAGATATGATGCTCGGCTGATTAACTTGACAGGGGATATCTTGAGTGTTCCTTCATGGGCAAGAAGAGTAGTAGATGATCAGTTGGATTTGATTACGTTGAATGCTACCTTGACGCAACATCACCAGGAGTTCAGGACGGCGAATGCCACTGGCGCTTATGCTTCACTTGTCTCTAAACTTTTGCAGTTGAACGTTCCCCAATCGATACAGAAAAGTTCCTCTGGATCTTTTCCTTTAGTGACAGGATTTGGAGAGCTTGATCCGGAGCTTGTGCTTGAGGTCTCTGGACAGAAAGATGGAGATTCGGAGGAATTGAAAGCGGCGATTACTCAATGGTTTGGAGAGAGCTATGATGGGACGATCTCTTTTGATGTGTTCTCACAGTTTGATGATGGTGGGAGAGATGATTTGGTTACGGTGTTTAAGGTTGATGTGAAGCCGGAAACTAGTGATGCTGCATTTTTGTTCTTGGGATATCCTGTTGACGCTTTGATGTTTGCTGAGGCGTATGGGGAGAAGGCCATTAAGAGTGGTGCCATGATTTCTTTGCCTGCAGGGGGTGGAGCGAAGAGCTTCTCATTTGCTGTTGGTAGGAATGTTGGTGTCACGGAATTGGCAGCTTATGTTTCTCCAGAGGTGAATAGGCTTGGGATGACAAAGTTTGCGGTGGAAGGGCAGAAGAGGTATCCGGTTTGGACGGTTGTGTTGCTTGTTGTTGGCGTCTTGGTTGTGCTGTTCATTGCTTACTTATTTTTGGCTAGATGGTATCGTCATTCTTATGAGGGGCGTCTTTTTGCTAATAGGCAGGACTTGTCCAATATGTTGTCGTTCATCCACCGCTCTCGGAAGAGTGGTTCAGATGATTCAGTTATTAAGAAAGGGTTGGGTGGACTGAAGTGGACTGGAGAGCAGGTTTCTTATGCATTTAAGAAGCTTGATGGGGGGCGTGTTGGGCTGCCTCTTTCTGGTTTGTTTGAGGGTCGGAAGGTGAGGAAAGAGATGGAGAAAGGGAGTGCTGGCAGAGGTGCTGTTGGCAAGGTTTTGAGGCCGGTTCGGCGACGGTAATCATGTGTGGTGAAGGGATAATGCTGGTAATTTTATGGGTCAGATAATTCAAACGCATGGCCTCCGTTGAAACTGAGGGCTGTGCTGTGAGCATTGAAAGCTGCCTGGTCATCATAATTACTCACCCATACGTATTTAACAATGTCTTGATTCCTGAACCTCATTTGCTCAGGGAAGTTGACCGGCATAACTTTGATCTCATTTCTGTTTAATACTTCCCCGTAAGCTTGTGCATGCTGGCCGAAGGCGTTTATTGTGAAATCAAATTCTGCGAATCCTACTGTGGGGATGCCTCCTTTTTGCCTTATCACCTGCATTGTTTTTGTATCTAGCTCGATGACAGATCGGTTTTCAATAGGAACGTTTTGATTTTCTTCCTCTCTTGCTTGCACACGGGGGGGGGTTCTGTTGGGCTCCACATGTCCTGCCTTCCATCCCCCTTTCCCGGATCATGCATAAACACGGCGTAATCAGGATATAAGAAATGAAAGCCATTTCTCTTTCTGAAGAGTGGTAGTTTTCCTCTGCTGAATCTCATTTCGGATTGTGTTCTTCCACACACATGCCCCATAACTTCTTGTGATCTTGGATTTGATCGGGCCTGAGCAAAGTTTTCGGTATCCATAATACCCCCCATGGATTCGACTTGCTTGTCCCAACGTCCTGTGTATCTGTGAACGGTTCTGCCGTCGCTTAGTGTGGCGATATATTTTGATTGGATCACTGAATATTTTGTTTATGGAGGTATTTAAGGATTATTATAATGGGAACTGTTCTTTTTGTGGCGATAAGTTTATTAAATCGGCTTTCGGTAGGAGAACATGTTAGGTTTTTTCAAGAGGTTGTTTGGTGGGCTGTTTGGGAAGAGTGAAAGTATTAGTATTGGATTTTATGGGCCGCCGAATGCGGGGAAGACGAGTTTGGCGAATCAGATTTGTAAGGATTGGACAGGCGAGGATTTGGGAGATGTGAGTAAGGTGCCTCATGAGACTAGGCATGTGCAGTTCAAAGAGAAAGTTGATATTGAATATAAGGGGAAGAAGTTGACCTTCAAGATGGTGGATACACCAGGGATTGCTACTAGGATTGACTATGAGGATTTTTTGAAGCATGGAATGAAAAAGAAAGATGCTAAGAAGAGAGCAAAGGAGGCAACGCAAGGGATTATTGAGTCGATTAAATGGTTAGAGGACATGGATGCTGTTGTTGTCGTTCTTGATGCTTCGGCGAATCCGTATTCCCAGGTGAATGTGACGATTATGGGAAACTTGGTTGCTCGGAAGATTCCTGTTCTGTTAGTTGGGAATAAAATCGATTTGAAAAAGGCTAGTGTGAAAAAACTGACTTCTGCATTCCCCGAATATGATGCCGTTGGGATCTCTGCGAAGGAAGGGACAAATATGGAAGATTTTTATGCTGCACTGTTTAAGCTTTCCAAGAAAGTTTAAGAGACCTTGGATATCTGGCTGAAAAGTTGTGAGCAACTTTTAAAACAGTGAGGATTTTTAGGAAATCCTCGAGCCTTAAAAGTTGCAGAGCAACTTTTAAAAGGTTTGCAGAACTAAAGGATACCACTTATGGCAAGTAAAAAAAAGAGCAAAGGATTGAAGGGGTTGAGCTTACAGGTTGTTCCT
>NYZR01000033.1 GCA_002687255.1 Candidatus Pacearchaeota archaeon
CCTCTGTCTTAATCAACATCCACACATTTTCACCACAATCCTTCGCCATCTTCACCACCTCTGCCTTAATCTTCGGAATATTCTTATACTGATCTTCAGGAATGATCATCATCACATACCACGGCTTGCTCTCTGCGATCTCCTTAGGAATCTGCTCGTCCTCAACAATCATCCCGCTCGCCGCAGCAGGCATAATCGTAATCGCCCGAGTGAATTTATATTTCTTCACCAAATCCTTCTTCAACCCATCAAGCTTCTTCTTCAATTTCTCCAGCTCTTCCATCATCTCCTGTGGGGACTTCTGCTTTACTTCCCCTGGCATCGCAGCAACGCCAGGAACACCTAATCCCTTCGTCAAATCATAATTCTTCCCAGAAGAACCCAACGCACCCCCCAGTCCTTGCGCCTTATCGCCAATCATAACTTCTCAAACGAGAGAGAGTTTTTAAACCTTATCACTAAAAACTCACGCAGTTTCAACCCAAGACGCACGCTCTCTGCCTTCAACTGAAAAGACAGGAGAATCATAATTCTCTCCTTCAGAAAGAAAACGGCGGTAATGGCCAGGGTAGGTTAAACCATCCCTTCTCCAATAATATCCTGGAGTTTCCTCAATAATTCCTTCCGCAGATGCTAAATCACTCCACCGAGAAGGCGATCTCCAAAGATAGAGGTGGCTCACAAATTGATTGAGACCAATACCTGAAAGACCGATAATGCTACTATCTACAATATTACCAGTGGCTTCATAATGCGCAAGAGATCCCCCAAGAGGTATCCCTGTAGCAAAGATTTCTAAAACAGTGCTCTTAACCAGAGAGAGAAAATCCCTTCTTTGAAACTCCTCTTCAATCTCTGTAGGAAGATAATCCCAATCTTGAGAGAGAAGAAGGGCAGTTTTCCCCACTTCCAATTCTTTCCTCTCCAGGCTATAGAGCTCAAGCCCAGAACTCCCAGGAATAAGTGCGCATAGACTCCGAGAAACAAAATCCAACAAACCCATATTCCCAGATCAACTTCAACTTTATAAACCCAATCCCCCTCCAAAAGAAATGTTCCACACCATCTCTCTCAAACACCCCATCGAATACGGCATGTCCAGCCTCTTCTCCTTCCTCATCGAACTCGGTCTCCTCTTCGCCTTCCTCACCTATCTCCAAACGCACTACCTCATCGCCGCAGCCATCGCCTTCACGGTCGGTGCCTCAATCAATTACAACATCAACCGCCGTTGGATCTTCCACCATCCGAAACTCTCATATCAAAAAGGCTGGATCACTTTCGTCGTCATCGGAGTCATCGGAGTCGGCATTACGCTCGCCCTCCTAGCACTCATCGTGGAAGTCTTCCAGGTCAACGTCATCCTCTCTCGAGTCTTGGTCGGAGCTTTCGTCTTCCTCTGGAACTTCGGCATGAACACTTATATCACCTTTCAGGAAAAGAGAAAATGAAAAAGCATATAGAAAAACACGCAAAGAGACATGCCCTCCCTCTTGGAAAATACATAGCCACCAGCACCCTCGCAACAGGAATCGACCTAGTAGCCCTTTACCTCCTAACCTCCCTGCTCGGCATCTTCTACTTAGTCTCCGCAACCGCAGCTTTCCTGATAGGCACAACAGCAAACTACTTCATGAACGCCAGATACACATTCAACCGAGAGCCACATCAGAAAGGTCTCATCTCCTTCACGACAATAGGGGCCATAGGACTCGTCATCACTCTCGGTTCGATGGCCATCTTCGTAGAATCATTCAAGATCCATTACCTCATCGCCCGTCTCCTAGCGGCAATCCTCACGCTCGGATGGAACTACGGCATGAATCATCGATTCACCTTCCGATAACCTTAAATAATCAACCTCAATTTCTTGAAGCATGCCAGAACCAAACACCAGAACAGCCATAGATCTAGAGAATCATTTCAGAAATAGAAGCAAGATGCCAGAGATGAGCGAAGTAACAGACCATCTCAGAAATGTTCCAGGTCAAAAACTCATCGGTGTAACCGACTTCGAAGGGGATGGAAGATACACATCATTCGTTCATCAAAAAGAAGGGCCTGAAAGAGAACAGTATGGAAACGCTTGTTATCTCCCAGAGGAAGGAACTCTTTTCGTTCACACAGAAGAAGGAAACATCGACCTAGGTCACTTCCTCGTTGTCGGCCATCCAGAAGACATCTCCATCTTCCAAGAAAAAAAGAGCAGCACACCTCCAAAAATAGAGGAAATCATCAAAGTAGCAAATGACCACGAAGCAATAAAAATCATGGGAGACACGAGAGACACGAGAAAAATGTGGGACTGCATTGGGAACCGCCCAGATATATGGGAACAACTCGACGGCATCAAAATAACAGGAAGCCATCTTCATCAACAGTATTGGGATGTGGCCCACCGCCACGGAGTAGAGAGAAAAACACCTAAACAGATATTCACTTCAGACGGTCACAGCGTCAAAGAGATATTAACGACAAGAATGTATGCAGAGATACCAGACTTTGATCTCCTGAGAGAAGAAGACCCTTCGCAAGCAGTCCTCGACTGGACAAAACAGGCAGTCACACAGTTAACCTCAGATGACAAAGTCTCATCAAGTAATTATGTAGCCAATATTGCCCACATACTAATGGTCTTATGGGATCAAGGCGGAGGCCCCATTCCTTCGCTCAGAGGTCTCATACCTGGATGCAATAAAGGAGATCCATTCCATCCAGACTATCAACCAGGAAACCTTGAGGCATTCAGCAGATGGTTCATCAGCCCACTCCACTGGTAACTCTTATAAATCCTCTTCTCCATAAACATCCATGCCACAAGCAGTCACCCACATTCTCCTCCCGATCCTCCTCGTTTCCTTTTGGCGAGACTACTATCTCCGAAAACGAGACCGATCACAATTCCCTCTCCACTACGTCCTCATCGCCGGATTAGGCGGTGTCCTTCCTGACGTTGACTTCGCCGCCTTCTGGCTAGCGAAAGCAGCAGGCATAACAAACTACGCCCTCCATCGATCCTATACACACTACCTAATCATCCCGATCATTCTCTTCCTGGGCTTCTTCGCTCTCAAGAATATCAACCATCCCAGCTTAGGCAGACACAAACTCCGCCTCAATATCATCTGCTTGATGTTAGCCCTAGGCTACACGATCCACATACTCCTCGACGCCTATCTCATGGGCCCGATCCAACTTCTCCTCCCCTTGATCACCATAGAAATCGGATCTCCTCTGTTACAATCATGGCTCGGCGAAGCAGCAGGCCTCTTCACCGCCACCCTCGATGGCGCCCTCTTAGTCATCTGGATAACGTATCTCGAATGGAAACACAAGATTTCTAATTTCATATAAAAGACAAAGCACAACCTTTTTAACCAACCCTTCAGATTAAAGAACAGAAGCGCCGATGGTCTAGTGGTAGAATTCCTCGTTGCCAACGAGGCGGCCCGTGTTCGATTCACGGTCGGCGCATATGCCCTTGAAAAAGAGCATAGCTCGTGAAAGCGAGCACAACGTGTTCGATTGGTCAAATCACCGAAGGTGTTTGAGCTCCCGGTGAGCTTGCCTCACCGTGGACACGGTCGGCGCATGTCTGCTCACCGCAGCGAGTCTCCGAGCCCGTGAGGAGATTCGAGCAAGAGTGAGTCAGACAGGCCCTCCTAGACAAGACTCACACACTCGAGTAACCCCTAACTATTTAAACCCGTTTTCTTCCCTACTCACAAGGCCCTATAGTCTAGTGGTAAAACGACTCGTTTACACCGAGTAGTCCGCAGTTCGATTCTGCGTGGGGCCATGTATGTGCCCAAGAGCACATGTCCTACGACAGCGAACAGTGTTCGCAGTTTCGATTACTGCAATCACGTCAGTGTTGCAGGATCCGAGAATCAAAGATTCTCGTGAGCTGCGTGGGGCCATTCTCCATCACAATAATTCTTAAATAACCCTCCAACACTTCAAGTCCCATGGAAACAGAAACTCTCCGAGAAAACACAATCCAATCCTTCCAGCACGTGAAACAACACATCGCACAACTCGAGCACGCCCTCATCGAAAACCAATCAGAAATAACTCGGCTGAAAGATCAACTCCAATCTCTCTCCATAGTCTTAAGCAAACTCAACGGCTCCCTTGATAAATCTCTCACCAAGCCAAAACCAAAGAAGAAAAAGAAAACAACAGCAAAGAAATTCATCGCCTCCAAAACAGGAACCACCGTCCACAAACCCTCCTGCCCCTGGACGACGAACATGTCAAAGAACAAACAAACATTCACTTCTCTGGCAGCCGCAAAGAAAGCCGGCCTCAAACCGTGTAAAACCTGTCTAAATTAATCAATCAGAAGAAATCTCACGAATCCTGCTAAGTCTTTCCCGTAAGGAATCCTTGTCATGAGCCTCTTCCTCCAAACGACCAACAACAGCCTTAATCCCTCGCCGCTCATCTCGAGTAATCCCCTGGCGGGAAGCGAAAGAAACGTGAACGCCAGGAAGATAGAATTCATTCCTCATGCCCGTTAATGCAGCAACAGCATCGGGGAAAGAATACCAAGGATACTCATCAAAAGCTTCAACCTCTCCACAAAGCATTCCGAGAGGATACACATTTCTTGTGAATTCCTGATCTTCATAATCACTACCCTTCCCAACAGCGACAGGTTCGAGATGAGTCTCTCTCATATGAAATCCTCTTCCATCCTTCATAACCCAAAGTTTATTCTTCCACTTAGCCATCCTAATCCATCCCCATCATACCAGGCGGCATACCACCACCAATAGCACCACTCGAACCAACCCCCCCTCCGCCCCCACGAGAAATCAAAACATCATCAATCCGCAAAATCATCTGAGCCACTTCAGCAGCAGAACTCACAGCCTGCGTCTTCACCTTCAACGGCTCCACAATCCCGGCAGCCAACGTATCCTCAACTTTCTCCGTAAACAAATTCACCCCCGCTCGAGCCTCTCCCATCTCTTGCCTCTGCCGCAACTCGGCCAGCACATCAATCGGATCCATCCCCGCATTCTCCGCCAACGCCTCCGGAATACTCTCAAGGGCCAAAGCAAACCCCTCTACAGCCAACTGCTCCCTTCCTCCAAGCGTCTTCGCAAACGCCCGCAGCCGACGAGAAACAGACATTTCGACAGCACCACCTCCAGCAACCACTCGCCCCGAACGAACAGCCGCAACCACATCTCCGAGAGCATCCTGCATCGCCCGCTCGATCTCATCAACCACATGCCCAGTCCCACCTCTCAAAAGTAAAGTCACCGCCCGAGGATTCTGACACCCACGAATAAACGTCATCCCTTCCTCGCCTTGCTTTACCTCTTCAACCATCTCCGCAGCACCAAAGTTCTCCTCACGAACGTCCTGTAAATGAGAAACAATCTTCCCCCCCGTAGCACGAGCCACCTTTTCCAAATCGCTCTTCGGCACCCGACGACAAGCAAACAACCCCGCCTTCGCCAAATAATACTGAGCGACATCATCAATCCCTTTCTGACACAGAACCACATTCGCCCCCGAACCAATAATCCGATCGGTCAAATCCTTCAATGATTTTTCCTCATGCTCGATAAATCGCTGCAATTCATCAGGAGACGTAATCGAGAGCTTCGCCTCCTGCTCCGGCTGCTTCAGCTCCAGAGCGACATCAGTCAACAAGATCTTCGCCCCTTCAATCTTCTCAGGCATATCTCCATGAGCCCGTTCCTTATCCAAGACCATCCCTTGCACCAAGCTGCTCTCCTCAACCCGCTCCCCCTTCACCTTCTCGATCTTCACATCCCCTATCTCAACTTTCTTTCCCTCAGCAACCTGATGCACCGCCTGAACAAGCAGCCCAGCAAGATGTTCCTTCTGTCCCTCGGCCCCCTTCCCTGTCATCGCCGTCATCGCTAACTGCCTCAACGTTTCTTGATCTTCAACAGGACTCGCCACCTCTTCCAACACTTTCAACGCCTCTTCAGCAGCCAACCGATACCCCTTCGTAATCACCGTCGCATGAATCTTCTTCTCTAATAATTCTTCAGCCTCCTCTAATAATTTTCCAGCAAGTAAAGCAGCCGTCGTCGTCCCATCCCCGACTTCCTGCTCCTGCGTCTTCGCAATATCCACCATCATCTTCGCAGCCGGATGCTCGATCTCCATTTCCTCCAAAATCGTCACCCCATCATTCGTGACAATCGTCTCACCTGTGCTGTCAACGAGCATCTTATCCATGCCCTTCGGCCCCAGAGTGCTCTTCACCACATCGGCAACAATCTTCGCCGCCATGATATTATTCCGCTGCGCATCCTTGCCCAACGTCCGCTGCGTGTTCTCCGGCAAAATGTAAATCGGTTTATCTTCATTCATCCCCTTCCCGGATCTCAGACACATTTAAACATTATGGCACTCGAACACAACAATCCCACGAAAGAAAAAAAATGGAAAAGGCCGGGTCATCGGCCTACCAAAAAAAGAAAAAATAGTATGACAAAGAGCGAGTTTATTCGCTTGCTTCATCTGCAGGAGCCTCTTCAGCTTCCTCTTCGCTGGCATCATCGCCTGCGTCGTCTCCGCTGTCGTCGGCTGAATCTTCTGAAGATTCTTCAGCTTCTGTAGCTGTTTCTTCTTCAGAGGACTCTTCCTCTGCTGGTGCGTCGTTTCCTTCGTCACTCATCCTCACCTGAGTTTTCATCGGCTTTTAAACCTTTGTGTCCTCTGCCACCATTATCTAATGCGAACTCTTTTGAGAAAAATTACAAGTCGATAAACCTAAAGTTATCGTCGTTAATAACGCTCTTGAATTTCTCCAACCGCCTCAAAGAAGACTTAATCTCACTAGAAGTAACACCAAGGTCTTCGGACAAACTCTCCAAACGAACCTTCTTACGTCCGCTCAACCACGTCAACACATCCAGATCCAACCTCGCCTTCTTCCTCGCACCAACACTAGTCCGAATCTTAGAAACCAAGAAGAGATAATGCTTCACATCCTTCCTCCCCCGACGATGAGCCTTAATCCGTTTCCGAACAACAGAAGCTCTCCCCCCATACACCCGAGCAAGCATCTGAACGATCAAGGGATACTTCTTCATCTTGGATGAGTTAGCATTCCTATGCCTCTGTTCACCAACATAAATCATCAAAATCCCTCCTTTCCGATTCAACAACGAACGAAGATAAGCGATCGACAACCCTCGGCTCGCACCACAAGCCTCATACGTAAACGTCCAATCATATTCCAACTCGGCATCAGGAAGCAACTCATAATTCGAACAAAAATAGTTACCAAACCTCACCTTTTCATGCTTCTTCACCCAATCGACAATCCCTCTCGAGATATCGCTATAGAGAACTTTGAATAAACCAATTTGCGAAATTCGCAGCGGCTAAAAGTGCGAGATTTCGCTCTTTCAAAGTTCGCTCTGAGAACTTTTGCTATTTTCGCAAAGTTCTCTATAGTCAACTTGAGCGCCAGCCTTTTGCAATTCTTTCGCCCAAGAAGCATAATAACCGGCAATAGAAAGAACGCTCTCGCCCTTCTTAATCCCCAACTTTCTCAACAGATCTTTATCCTGCGGAGTAGTCCCTTGTTCCAGAGCATCAAGCTTACTCTCCTCACTTCCCTTAAACCCACATCCAACTCGATGAGCCCACCTGGGCTGCATGACCTTAGTAAGATTTGGAACGTGATACCTCATAGTAAAACCTCTATCTGATCTTCTCTTGCTCGAATCTCCTCACTGGCTCGGAGACTCGCTGCGGAAGACAGATATCCCCTCGCCCGGGGTCGAACCGGGGATCTTCCGGGTGCTGCGCACTCTCATGCTCTAACGAACACGAACCAGTCATCCACCGTCACAAAAGACGATAGGTCTACAGCCAGACGCTTTAACCACTAAGCTACGAGGGGTTACCCTTCCAACAAAAAAGCAATATTTAAACCTTCAGTTTAGAAAACAACCACATTTATAAATCAGACAACCTAAAAAATTCAATGGAATTCAAGAAAAGGGAGAGACCATTCTCAGATCTCAAATCAGATAAACTAAACGAAAAATTCAGACCCCTCAGAGTAATGGCGTGGTTTGCAGACGGGGATGAGAGAGAACTGATCTTCTCAAGAAAAGCAATATGCCGCTACATGACAGAATTTGAATTGGAAGGAATGGATTGGGATCATGAATCGGAGCTGCCTCGAGAGCTTGAACAAGAACTCTCAGACCTAAGACCTCACACCGCAAAGTTGAGAAAAAAAGACGGATGGTTTAAAGGAGCTGGAGCAGCAGAATATAAAATAATAGAGCATACTCTTCCCGGAGGAAAAACAGCGGTGTATGTAACAAGTATGCAATTAGACCTAACCAACACCAACACGTCTCCGAAGCCATGGAGGATAGGGGGAATAAATCCAAGGCAATTTAATGATAACAGCAAAGATCATTATCCTTCAAAAGCAAGAATACTGACTCCTCAAAACGGAGGAGCCTACAGATAGATTCTCTAAGAGTTCCCTTCACTCACACCCACAGCCCGTTCATGCAGTGTCGGGGATGCGGGCACTCAGTGATCGCCTCCAGAGATCTCTGAAACAAAATACACCTTATTCGACCACACCGCTTGCTTCTCCCCCCCAGACCTAAACAGCACCCGAGCAGCAGGCAAAGCAAACCTCCCTACCACATTCAACTTCGAATACAAAATATACGACACCACCCTCTCCTCGCCCGCATGCATCTTCCCCAGGTTCCAGGTAAGAGACCTCGTCCGAACATCAACAGCATCAGGCTTCCGACCCCACTTCCCATACCACCTCATACCTTGAGGCAACATATCCGTAACCCTCACTTCTTCAGCAGCCTTGCTCGCCTTCACCCGCATGCGCACTTTCAAAGCAAACTCTCCTCCCTTCGTCCTGACAAAAGACACTCTCTTCCCCAGAACAACCTTCGTCTGGCTATACGTCCGCACAAACAAGGTAATAGCAACCAGCAAAATAACCAGCAGCACCGGCAAACTATAATTCGTCGTCTGCACAACAGTCAACGTCTGCCCCGGCCCCAACGTCTCCTTCCACGTATACACGACACTCAATCCGCTCCGTTCGACACTCCCTGGTTTACTCTCATGAGAGGTGAACAACCTCGTCAACACATTCTTCCGCAGCGTCACCTCAACCTCACTAGGCACATTTCCCTCATTCACTTTCCTCACCTCTCTTGTTCTGACAACAAATCCCTTGCTCGTAGTATCAACAAAAACCCCTTCCTGCTCAAGATACCTCACCAGCCCATCCTGTTCTGCAACAACATCCTGCAACCGCAACTCAAGGCCCACCACATAGGGCCCTGCAGAAATGCCAGACAACTTCGCCGACTGCAACGGAGCTTCCAAAGTCTTTTCCTCAAACGGCCCTAGCGTCACCTGCTCCGTTGAGTCAAACAATGCTGATGAAAACACCAATTCGAGATCCTCCAAAAAGATATCCTGCTGATTCTGCACCCGAAGAATCGCCCGGTCATGCTCTGGAGAAATCGGCTCAACCCCAAACACTATAGCCTTCTCCAAGGGAACAACACGCAACGTCACCGTTTCCTTGAACACCCCCTGGTGCTGACTAAGAATCTCTAGCTGAAAGCTCCACAACCCGTCCTGCCTGGCCGCCACCTCATTCGGATACACCTCCATCTCCACCTCGCTCTTACCAGACTCCACCGTAAACGCTCCCCTCGGTGAGAGAACAAGGTCAGCACCGGCCCACAACTCAATCGTATCGGGCTCACCAAGATTCTCAATCGCCAACTCCACCACCACGGGATCCTCAACCCCTGCGATCACCGCAGGAATTCTCGAAGGCACATCCACAGTCAAGGAAGCACTAACCACACCAAGCAACAAAACAAGCAAAAACAACACAGCCAATATCCGCATGTCGGAACTGACCCGATCAGATATATAAAGATTTATGTGTTAAGACGCCTCACAAGTTCTGCGTCTTAAGATGCTCAAGAACGTATTGCGTTCTTGACATGATCTACCGACGCCCACTCAACTCCAAGAACGCCTTAATCTCTTCCTTCAGATCCTGCACCAACTTCTCCGTCATCCATTCCATGTCCTCAATCCTCTTGGGGATAATATACTTATTATACACATCCCTCAAAAATCGCAACCCTGGTTTGGCGTCCCATTCACTACTAGGATCCCGAATCAAAAACCCTTGGATATCCAAATCCACATCTCCCTTCTGCATCTGCTTCTTCGTCCCATCGATCTCGACCTCCACATCACTCAAACCCTTAACCTCAATCTTCAGCTTCAACTCAATCCTAAAGTATTCCGTCAAATCCTTCGTCCCCTTCCACTCTGCAGACACATCCCTCGTATCCCCTCCGATCTTCTCACCATACTTCTCCTCCGTCACCCCGTATCCTTCCTCCTTCAGCCAGCCGTGCATAAATCCATAGAACGAACTAAATGAAAACACCCCACTATGATTCATCCGTTCCCGAATAACTTGATCTTTTTGCGCCATGTCTGAAAGCCCTCTTATTCATTCTTGAAGAGGAAGAACATATTTAAATCTTCACCTTCGGTGAACGAGCTAAAAATTCTTCTAGAACTTTTAAGACCTAACTCTTACGCAGAAACCTCAACCACATTATTCCCTTCCTCCAACTCCCCAACACCCACATCCCCTCTCACCGAAAACCTCAACTCTTCAGCCCCTCGCCGAACCTGAATCCACTGCGCAGACAACAATCGACTTGCCCCAATGTCCACATCACCCAAGACAAACTCCTCTACCCTAGACCCATCGGCTTCCAAAACAAACACCGCCTCCGCAACATCAGCAAGCCCCTGATTACTCACACTCACGTTAAAGTGCACATATCCTCCTTGCCGCACGACCACAACTTCGTCCATCACCAAATCTGGCAGCGCCTCCTCAGCATACAACGCCCCGATCTCCGACAAGATCACCCCATCCATTTCCTGAGAACAAGAAGTAATGGGATACATGATACTCCCCTTATCACTGTTATGATCAAATCCTAAGGCATGTAACAACTCATGAATCGCCACTTGAGGCGTATCACATTTTTCATCTCGATACAACGAAATCTGTCCCTCAAAGATAACCCCGTATCGTGTGGTATTAATAATCGCACTCGGCCCTCCCTCACCCGCCAAGATGTGCTTCTGCCTCCCTTTCTCCTCCTCCAACTCTGCACACAACACACGAATCTCTGCGTCCTGCTTATCAGCATCAAACTCCAGCACCGTCTCACTCTCTAATATCCGAAACGCCTCCAAAATATCTCGCTGCTTATCCAACGAACACGACTCGTCAATCCAATACGGAATCACCTTGTTCCGATATCTCATTCTTCCATAAAACTGCAACCCACTTCCTTCGACAGGAGGAGATTCAACCCCAAATTTCCCAAGCTCCTCCGGATCAGGCAGCGCTGCCTCCCGAGCCCGATCCAACAATCCCTGCTCAGTGCCTTGAAATTCCTCAAGCAAAACCCACGAAGCGCCAGCAAATACGAGCAACAACACAATCAAAAGCACACCACCGCTCTTTGCCATCTTACAAACAACAAACAACAATTTATAAAACCCTCTACCTCTATCACATCTATGGCAAAAAAACTTCTCTTAGGGATACTGGCAGCCGTGCTCCTCATAGCCTTCCTCGCCTACACCTCCCTCACCTCCTCCACCACGGTAGAGGCCCAACTCTATCTTGAAGAAGGCTCCGTCCTGGTCAACAACCAACCCATACAAGAAACAACTCAACTCCGTGAAGGAGACACCATCACAACAGAAGCCGACGGCTTAGCAACCATCATCCTTTATGAAAGCGTCACAATAAGTCTCAACCCAAACACCAAAATCACGGTAGAAGAACTGACTCAACAACATCCCAAACTCGCCCAAGAGGGAGGGGAAACGTTCAACACCTTCGCCAACATCGCAGGTGTCGAATCCTACTCCATCAGTGCAGGAAAC
Organism: Candidatus Pacearchaeota archaeon; assembly: GCA_002687255.1. Lineage (GTDB taxonomy): Archaea > Nanobdellota > Nanobdellia > Pacearchaeales > GW2011-AR1 > ARS50. Next base: position 12,013 of record NYZR01000033.1, read on the forward strand.
AGTCTAGCAACTGTTAGAGGCACTACATTTTCATTAACAGAAGAGAAAATCATCACCACAGAAGGAGAAGTCGAATACACTAGAGACCGAGAAACCTTCACCGTCAGAAAAGATGAAGTCGTCGAACGCATCGCACAAAAAACAGCAAAAAGACAAATCACACAACTAGAAAAAATCATCATCAAGAAACAAGAAGAGAGAACCATCAAACAACTCCAGGCACTAAGAGAACGAGAAATTGAAAAAAACTCCTTGCTCAAAAAAGCTGTGACCTCCCAATTAGACATTAACGATGAAGAACTCTACCAACACCTCAGGGATGTGGACAACTCTGGCCAAGATGTAGACACTCTTGTAGAAAAATCCCCGGTCAAGTCAGAATCTCTAGAAAAAATAGCAAAGATAACCAAAGAAATCCAGAGAAAGAAAATGGCTCTCTCTCAACAGCAAGAAGGGATAGAAAGCCATAAAACAAAAGGGCTCACAAGAAGAGACCAAACAAGATGAACGTTGACTCAAAAAAAGCGTTCTTATTCATTATCTTAGCGGCCACCCTCAGTCTACTTATTCTAACAAACACCTTCACCCATGTTCGTTCTTCACTAACAGACCAACTCCACACCTCAAGAACACCACTAGACAACATCTTGATCATTGCAATAGATGATGAAAGCATTCAATCGATAGGCCGCTGGCCTTGGTCACGAGACGTTCTAGCAACACTCCTCCCCACACTAAGAGGAGCGAAAGCTATTGGGGTGGACATCTCCTTCTTAGAACCTTCAGAAAACGACCTTGCCCTCACTACTATCATCAACAACCAAAAAAACATCATCCTAGCAGCAGAAGTCAACAAAGGCAAACTCTACAATCCCATCTTCCAGACAGACTACGGCTACGTCAATCTCATCACCGACCCAGATGGAATCACTCGTTCCGTATCCACGACCCTCCACGAGGAAACAAAACCATTCGCTTTCGCTATCCAAGAAAAAGCATTCCCGAACACCGAGAAAGAAAACCAGCTCTTGCATATCAATTTCATCGGCCCCCCCGAAACATTCCACACCATTCCATTCAAACAAGCCTTGGAAAATCCTCCAGACGCCAAGGATAAAATCGTGCTCATCGGTGCCACAGCGCCTGACCTACACGACACGTTCTTCGTTCCCACCTCTCATGGAATCGCTATGGCGGGAGTTGAGATCCACGCCACCATCCTCCAAAATCTCATTCTGGAAAACGGCCTAACTCATCAATCCAATACATCCCTTATCATCTCAACTCTTTTAGCAGCAACACTTGGCTTCTTTGTGCTCTCAAAAAGAAAACCACATACCCTCGTGCCACTGACGCCTGCAATCATCGTGGCCTACATCTTTCTAGCCATCCACCTCGCAAAGCAAGCTTTCATCCTTGACCTCTTCTTTCCGTCACTCGCTCTGCTCCTAGCAACAGGCCTAGGCGTCGCACACAACTACCTCCAAGAAAAACAACATTCTGCTCACTTGACCGACGCCTTCGGTCGCTACGTGAGTAAAGACCTCCTCCAAGAAATAATTAATCGCAAGCACGAACTCAAACTCGGGGGTGCAAAACGCACCATCACCATTTTCTTTAGTGACATCCGGGGTTTTACAACCTTGTCAGAACAACTTAGTCCAGAAGACCTCGTCCACCTCGTCAACGAATACCTCACCGTCATGACCAAAACGATCATCGACTCCAAAGGCACCATAGACAAATTCATCGGCGACGCTATCATGGCCTTCTGGAATGCCCCCCTCCTTCAAAAAAACCATGCCAAACTTGCTTGCACCTCTGCGATAAAACAGATCCGTGCCCTAGAAAAACTCAAGAAATCTTGGGCAAAACGAAACCTCCCCAAGATTAATATCGGTTGTGGCATCCACACAGGAGAAGCCCTCATAGGGAACATGGGTTCTGAGGACAGGTTCGATTACACAGCAATGGGAGATACCATCAACCTAGGTTCACGGCTCGAAGGCCTGACAAAACCATACGGCGTTTCCATCATCATCTCCGAATCCACAAAACAACTCCTCAAAAATTCCTTCCTGTGCAGAAAACTCGACAGCGTGAAAGTCAAAGGCAAGACCAAGCCAGTCGACATCTACGAACTCTGTCTCACCAAAACACCAAAAGAAACATCCTTCATCAAACTGTATGAGCAAGCACTCAACCATTATTTCAAACAAAACTTCACCAAAGCCCTCGCCCGGTTCAAACAAGCCCTCAAGAAAAAGCCATCAGACCTCGCCACCCAAATTATGATTGACCGCTGTGAAACCTACAAAAGATCTCCTCCAAAAAAAGACTGGGACGGCGGGTTTGAGATGACTAGTAAGTGATTATTCAGATGAGCAAGCTAGAAGACTTATTCGGAAACTGTTTGCCCACGGGCCCTCAAAGCACGAACCCCTTCATAAGCTCCACTAGCAAGATTAGCAAGAACAAACGCTCCAATCGTGTTTTTCAAAGGAGCTCCATTTCCTTGAAAGGCTAGTTCCGAGAAAGTATACCCAGCACCCAAAACACCCTCGGCAAGGAGGAGAAGACTTGTGGCAGCAGTAGCAGTATCGGAACAGAGAAATTCAGGATTATAACGATCACAATTCTCCACTGCGCTCACATCTTCTCTATCAGCACGTTGAATGTAATGAATTCCGTCACTCCATTTTCTAACCTGCGTTGGCAATGTTAGTGCGCCAGCAACTACCTTCGCATTCATCTGAGCAACCAACTTTCCAAAACGATAAATGGGGGCAAGGATGCGCTCCTCTACAGCCGCTCCAATTCTCTCATCAAGGGGCGTTCTTTTAGCTTTCTCAGCACGAAGATCATCTATACTTTGCATACAAAAAGTATAAATCAACACTATTTAAACCTTTCTATTTGTCACCCCTATAAAGAAACAACTAATCAAAGAGAAAATTACTAAGAAAAATAGTAAAATATATAAATACTAAAAATAACACTATCCCATGACACAAGAAGTAACCATAACAAGAGGGGGTCAGATCACCCTTACAAAAAACCTAAGAGAAAAAATGAATGTCCATGAAGGGGACAAAGTTGTTCTCAACTTCGTGGACGGTTCTGTCATGGTAAGCAAAAAAAACCCCTCAGTATTCAAAAACATAGAAGGTTTTCTACCGGAAAGATTTGAGAACACACTAAAGAAAATAAGATCGGATGAGGAAGAGAGATTGAGAAGATTGGGAATAATTCCATGAAAATCATCATTGACACATCCATCCTCGTAGAATTAGATCGCAAAAACAAGACAATTATTTCCCTCTTGGGAAAATTGATAGAAAATGATGTAGAAATCTTGATAAGCACAGTTACCATATCTGAAATCCTAACCGGAGTCCACTTAAGGAAAGATTCTCTAAGGGCATTAAACGAAACAAGGAGTATCCTTTCTCAATTTTATTGGAAAGATCTGGACGCAAACACGGCAAAGAAAATCGCAGAATATCTCTCCTACCTCATAAGCAAAGGAGAGAAAATAGAATACCAAGATGTCGTCATAGCTGCTAGCTGCACAACAACATCCTCAGACTATTTACTAACACTAAATACAAAACATTTCAAAAGAATACCTCAGATAAGACAAAAAGTAATTGATCCTAAAGCATTAGCAAAGCTAATCTAATCCCTCCGCTTAGTCCCCTTCCAATTCATAACCGGAGTCAAAACCCCCAAAGACCGAACACTCTTCTTCTGAGCTTTCATAACCTCATCAATCGGTTTGTAAGCCTGCGGCGCCTCATCCAACGTCTCCTCAGCAACACAGCCAACCACACCAGACATCGACTCAGAAAACTCCTTCATACTAATCTCCTTCCTCGCCTTCGTCCTAGACATAACCCTTCCAGCTCCATGAGAAGAACTCGACAAAAACTCCTTCGCCCCCTTACCTTCAACAAGAAAAGACCCATCCCGCATATTAGCAGGAATCACACCTCGTTCTCCTCGTTTAGCAGGAGTAGCCCCCTTCCGATGCACCCACAACCCTCGTTCCTTGATCGCATGGTTATGATTCTTATTCACCCACATCTCCCATCGAACCTCTCGACCCAACACACTCCCCAATGCCCCAACCGCCTTCCTAATAATCTCCAACCGATTCTCCAACGCAAAACCCAAAGCAAACGCCAACAAGTGCACATACTCCTTCCCTTCCTCCGAATCAACATCTAAAGGAGCAGTCTTCTCGTAATCTTTCTTCTCACCAGAACTCTTCTGCATATACAATTCCGCCGCTTTCCAACCCACCCCTCTCGAGCCGGAATGAACCACAAACCACAAATCCGAACCCGTGGCAGTAGCCAACTCCACAAAATGATTTCCATGCCCCAAACTCCCCAAATGCCGCTCAGCTTTCCCACTCTTCAAAAACTGTAAAACTCCACGATCATGCGGCCCGGCTTCAAAATCCGCAACAAGTCCATCAAAAGCCTTCTTCCCCTCATCACTTAACTCTCCAACACCAGAGATCTCACCAAGACCCATGGGAACAGCATCTCTTACAGCACCATAAATTTCAGCTTCTTTATCACTTATTTCCTTCCGTAATGATTTCCCTTTCAATTTCACAGCAGTCATTCCACACCCAATATCATACCCGACCCAACTCGGCACGACTTTCCCCTCAGTAACCAAAACCGAACCAATCGGAGCCACATACCCTGAATGCGCATCCGGCATCAACGCCGCCTTCACCACAAAATCCTCAGAGTAACAACTCTGAAACTGCCCCATCGTCGCCGCATCAGGATTGAGTGCATGATTGTAAATTTCTTTCTTTGCCATACCAAAAAAAGAGAAAGCACCTATAAGAACCTTCCTTCTGGACAAAGAGAAAGCATAAAAAGAAAGAAATCAATAAACCCCTATGTCGAAAAGAGGGCAGGTCATGATCTTCGTTCTTGTAGCTTTAGTAGTAATAGCAGCGATAATCATCCTTCTCCTCATCAGAAGCCCACAAGAAGAAGACCGACCAACCACATTTCCAACCGCAGAACTAGAAAATGCAATAGAAACCTGCATAGAGGAAAATGCAAGAGGCGCAATCAACAAGCTAAAATCACAGGGAGGATTCCTAAATGAAGAAGATGCACCCCTTGGCATACTCGAGGTTGACTCCGATCAGGGCATAATCTACCGAACAGCTTACGGATTTAAAGAAGGGAGGTCCAACATAATCTCAAATGAGGGGCTAACCTTTCAGATAGAGCGATATGTGGATGAAACGCTTCCCCGTTGCGCAAATCTCGAAAGGCCAGGGTATACAATTCAGGGATCACCCCAAACAACTGCATCCCTATCAGAAGAACAGCTCTCATTAGTAGTTTCCTACCAAGTAACCTTGAAAAAGGGAGAAGCCTCCGCCAGAACAAAAGAACTTTACGAGAAAACAATCTCCACCCAGATAGAGGAGATGCGCCGAACCGCAGAAATCGTTGCAAGATCTCAAGAAGAAAATGAAGGGCTCCTAGATCTCGCAGAAACACTCTCAACAGAACTAAACATCCAACTCGTGCCAATCAACGAGCAAAACACCATCTTTATAATCTACAGCAGTGAAGGAAAACCTGGATTCACATTTGCAAGTGAGGCTTCCACATGAAAAAGAAAATCACACTCTGCATCCTGACCATAATTCTTATCTCTTCACTATCACTAGCGGAGACAACCCCCTCACCAGAAACATTCAAGAAAGTCGGGGATCTATTCAATGCCCAAGGGGAAATCGAAGGATCTATAGAGATCAAGGGAGACCATGCCCACATAGAAGAGGCAGATGGGGAATATAGTATAGAGTCTGAAAATGAGGCATATACACTACGTATCGAAGGACAAGAATTAGAAATACCTCCAAACACAATGACGGTCATAAATACAAAAAAAGGAAAATTGGTAACAGGATCAGAAAAGAGGAAGATAACAATAGAGCTTATAGAAGAATCAGAAGGAACCCTTAGCCTCACGTCAGAATCCCTCGAAAAGAACGACATCTTGATTAACCTTCCGGATTATAACGAACTGAAAATCTTGCCGGAGGGAACCGAAAAAAAGGAAATAGAAATAAAAGAAGGATATCCTAGCATAACCGGTCACTCTTTCGAATATGAAGACAAATACTCATCACAGGCATTAGTTGTCAAACCACTCTCAACAATAGACTTGTCAGAGAACGGACTTTCGGGGAAGATGCAGTTCTTCAAGGACAAAGAAAGAAAGGATCTGCTCGGTGAAGTAAAGGGTGAAGACTTAAAAGTGGTATTTCACAAATCACCTTTCAGCAAGATAGGGAAAAACGTTGTGGCGTTTTCGCCGGAAGAAAAGAAGGTTTCACTTTTCGGAACCATGGAATATCAAGATCCAGGAAAGCCACTTTTGACAACAACAGACGCACAAGTGATAATAGAAGAGGAAACCATTTCTTTCTTAGGGGGAAGGGGAATGATGAAGTCTCCAAAAGCAACGTTTATCATTGATGAAAGGGGGAAAATCCTCACCCGGGCCTACCTAAAAAAATACGAGGGCCCACCAATAGAAAAAGATTTTTTCTTAGAAACAAAAGACGTAAAGGCAAGTATACAAAAGAGTGGAATCTTTTCCATGGGGCCGAGCACCTCAAAATTATTTATCTCTAATGCCATTCCCGATATATACAAACATCTTAGCGAGGAGAGGAAAAAGGTCTTTCTAGAACTAAAAAACAAATTCGGACTAGCAGACCTTTGGGCCGGGCATCTAGCAGAAACAAGCCATCCCGTAAAAAGAATGGAGCCTTTCCTTAAAGAAGGAGTAGAACCATATCATGTCCCCGTGTTTCTGGAAGAATGGATTTCTATCGACCAAGCCAAACCTTATTTCAAGATAGGAGAGAAAGGGGCATATCATATACGAGACAATCTTGAGTTCGGTATCAAACCAGAAGAGGTGGAACCCTATCTCAAAGAAGGAATCACTCAAGCATATCAAAGACTGATCAAAGAAGGTGTTCCCATAGAGAGGGTGAAAGCATACCAGGAGAAATTAGAAGGAATGGGATACCGGTGGGAAGAAGATGATCTTAGATGGGGAGGAAATTATGCCAACCTTCATGGAGCAGGAATCACACCGGAAGAACTACAGTCATATCAAGAGAATTTGAAGAAAATATCTAAAGGAAATTTACCCGGAGCCATAAAAGCAATATCAGATATCCCCAAGGAGAAGGTAACCTCTTATGTAGATAAGGGAATGAAAAACGGGCGGAAGATGCAGGAATTCTGGAAAAGAAACATTCAACCAGAAGAAGCAGAGAAAGAATACAGTATAAATCATGGAGGGGAAGTAATCTACCTCTATCCAAAAAATGGTATCAAAAAGGAGGATATAGAAAACTACCCAACAATCTTAGCGAAGATGTCCAAAGATCCAGGATATGCAGGGAATCAAAATTCGCAGGTATCCCGTGCAGCTGAAGAGATAGCAGAACTCAAATTCGCAGGGATCACACAGGAAGAAGCAAACTCTCTCTCTGAAGAGGAAATCAAAGAAATAAAAGAAGAGGTCAAGGAACTCCGTATGCAAGAACTGGGCCTCACCATGCCTGGCCGCTATGATCCCCACACCCTAGACACACTTTACAGGAACACAAAGGCAACAAAAGCAGAAAAACCAATAGCAATCATAGCCCTCAATAGAAACGACTGGAGTGGGGCATTCAAAGGAGACCAGAGGTATGCTCTCCTTCTTGACACCCACCACACGATTGTAGTAGAAACAGATAATGACCAAGTCATAAAGGAAAGAATACAACAAATACGTCAAAGATTTAACAAGAAAGGGGCAATCTACCACCTTGGAGGACACGGTAGTTCGAGTGGAATTAGTTACGGCCCATCTGAAGACAGAGTGAACCATCTCCCTTTTGATTCTTATAGAATAGACAAAAAAGATACCCCCTTTTCCAAACCATCAAGGAAAACTCCCTTCCTGATGCAGACATAATTCTTGAGAGCTGTAGCACAGGAAAAGGGCAGGGGGCCATTGGGGAAGTCATCCATAAGCAAACTGGAAGGAGGGTGTTCGCACCAACATGTCCCACATCATTAAGTGAAATCATCATAGACCCTACCACCAAAAGAGTGAAAAGGGTAAGCTATGGTGGAACCTCATTCATTACTCGTGTCTATAAGAAAAATTAAAAAATCCTACATAAACCTTTCCAAAACTAAGGAGTAACCTGAGCACCAACGCCCTTCTTCAACTTCTCCCAATCAGCATAATTAAATGCAAACTCATCATTATTCAACCCGCCAGCCAAACTCTCAACTTCTCTCACAAAATCCTGCAACGCATACGAAATCCCCAACCTCACCGCATCCTTCCACCCATCCAATTGCCCGTAATGCACCTGAAACTGCCCCATAGTCCTCCGAAAAATCTTCTCCGTCACCGCCGTCTTCTTCAACATCAACGGCCCCGTTCGAGGCACACCCTTCTTCGCCTCNACCTTCATCACATCAGCATGAGCCTTAAGCATGGCCCCCGCAGGAAAGCCCTGCAGCTGCGTAGGATACCATCCCGTAAACGGATACAAAGACGGCGCTAACGCCTTCTGGGAAGCCTCTAGAATACTCTTTTCACCCTCAATAACAGAGACGTTTGGATGAACAGTATGCGAAATTGGCTTGCCAGATTTCGCTCCTCCAAACTTCTCGCCGAGAACGGTGACGTTCTCGCCACTCTTTTTCTGTTCCAGCATGGGCTGCGTCATCAACGCATGCCCAGACTTTCACTCTGGATCTGTGTCCATACCAAAAATTCACGAAAACCCCTTTTAAGCCTTTCGATCCAACCACGTCACCCCAGCATGACAGGAAAGCTATATATACTCGCCCATTCGCCCCGATCCCTTCAGCGCCCTCAGGCGAAAGCTTTGAGCACTACACCATATTTGTAGTGCTCAAAATACACACCCCTTCCAAAAATCCGTAAATCACCCAGATTTCACCCCCAGAACCCGGGAAAACCAAGATTAGGGTTTCTCACACACAAACAAAAAATACTCAGGAACGTGCTGTCGATCAAGCACAGCAGGCGCCCCTCAGAATCCAAATGACCGAGAAGATCATTCAAGCCACCGTAAACACCGGAGCAATCAAATACCGCCAACCAAAACACCCTCCATAAGAAACCCACACAACTAAACCGATTAAACAAAAAGACTTATATACAACCTATAACAACTACATAACATGCAAAAAACAACCATCCAGATCAACAAATCCACACTAGAAAAACTCAAACAATTAAAGAAATACGAACGAGAATCCTACGACGAAGTCATCACCACACTAGCCGAAGAAGCCGAAGAAGAAACCTTAACCAAGGAAGAAATAGAAGACCTTCAAGAGGCACTAGAACAAGTTAAGCGAGGAGAACTCTTTAGCATAGAAGAAGTAGCTAAAGAACTAAACATCTCGCTCAATTAAAATGTATCAGGTAGAACTCACCAAACTAGCAAAACAATTCCTAAAAAAGCTCTCTCAACAAAACGCAGAACTCATCCTAAAGAAAGTCCACACCCTAAGAGACAACCCATTCCCGAAACTCAAAAAACTAAAAGGATCAAAACTCTGGCGCCTGAGAATAGCAAACTATCGAGCCGTCATCGATGTTATCATCTCTGGAAAGAAAATAAGGGTGCTAAGAATAGGCCACCGAAAAAACATCTACTGAGTATCGGCCAACTTCTCTCTTTCCTTCGGCCCCAACACTCGCTTCATCACAAAATCAACAAAGAAACCAAAATAACGCATCGTATACCACAGCCACGCCTTCCAAGTAGGAGTAATTACTTCCCGCCCAGAATCCATCTGCCGCACGATCGCCTCCGCCACCCTCCTTGGCCCGACGCCACCCCGATTAAACTTCTCCACCGCATGCCCCTGCTCATACGCCTTCTCCGCAAACCCTGTGCTCATCCTCGCCGGCAGCACCACGGTGCTACTCACAGGACTATCCACAAGTTCATATCTCAAGGATCGATTAAAAGTATACACTGCAGCCTTCGTCGCATTATACGTCGTGAAATACGGCAGCGGCGTAAAAGCAACAACACTCCCGATCTGAATCAATCTGCCCTTCCCCCGACGCAACATCGCCGGCAAAGCTAGTGCAGACAAATGCTGTCCAGCAACAACGTTCAACTCAGTCATCATCCTCAGTCCCTCCACAGACTGATCCTCAAATCTTGTCGCTCGGCCCATCCCCGCATTATTAAACAAGAAATCAATCTGCCCTTCTTTCCTCAGAACAGTCCGAATCAGCTTCTCCCGAAAAGAAGCATCAGTCAAATCCCCAGCAATCACATGCATCTCTCCCCGAAAATGCAAACAGCGTTTCTTCAACGCCAACAATTCCTGTTTTCTCCGAGCGGTAATCCATACAGAGTAGCCCCGGGCACACAATACCTCTGCCAATTCCTTCCCCAATCCACTAGAAGCACCAGTTACAACACACACCTCTTTTGCCATTACAACCAAAACAAATCAACCTATATAAGACTAACCCATCATAGCCAAGCCCTTCAAAACCTATTTAATCCTTCTTCCCCATCCTCCACAAGTAATTGGCATACGCTTCCAACCCCTTCGTCAAATTCTTCGATCGCACCTGCACAAACACCTCATCCAACCCAATAGAAATCAAAGTCGTATCTTTATACAGAATAAACACCACAGGCGTAAACAACTCCTTCCGCACGTATCGCACCTCAGTCAACTTCGTCTTGGCCAACTTCTTCCCGATGTCTCCAGCAACCTCATTAACTAGAATCTTACACCTAATCCCACGGCCAGCCCTCCCCTTGTGAAAATGAACCACAAACCGTTCAAAGTGTGGCGTAAAATCAGAGATCCCTAAAACGGTATACCCCTCTCCTTTTTTGAGCTGTTGCAAGATATCATCGAAAGCCGTCTTCGCCCCATTCATCCCTTTGAACACTTGAGTTTCTGAACCCACACCTACAAGCGACCGCTTACTTTCTAAAGTCGGCAACAAGGCCTCAAGCGCCACCTTCTGCTCCTCGAGCCTAGCTTCTTTCTCTTTCACATAATCCATAATCCTCGCCGGCGGGGCGGCCTCAAAATGCTTCACCCCTGATTGAATAACCTCAGAAACTAAACCCTTCTGTGCCAACTTCTCTAACAACTCATACACTTTGCTAGACGCAACACCAGATCGCTCCACAATAGGCCCCTTCGTAGTCGAACCCAACTCCAACAAAGCCAAATAAACCTTAACCTCAGAATCCGTCAAACCAAGATCTTTCAACAATGCCATATCCATCACCACACACCACAAGAACACTATTTAACTCTTTCCATCAATCCCCCTTATGGGGGGCTCAAATATTATATACCCACTTATTTTGATACCACTACAAAGAAGCAAAATGAAAACACAAAAAAACATTACCTTAGCATTCCGGGAGAACCAGATATACGCAGCAGATGCCCCCTACATTGCACAGAAACTCCGTGAAGATAATTACAAAGTAGAAACCATAACCAATCCTGCTGGAACACCAGAAGATAAAATATCGACAGATCAACTAATTCCACATCTAAGAGAATCATTTGTAATCACAGACAACACAACCAGAAGAGCATTAGCAAAAAGACTCAGGAAAGACCAAAGGGAGCTAAGAGTAGTAAGCCTAGATAATATTTATGGTGAAGCCATCACGGGGTGTCTAAACGGCGAACAAGATCTAGACAATCCTCCAAGATATGGCGAAGTGTATCACGATTATAATCTAACTAGTCCAGAAAGCACATATGTAGATGACAGTATGCAGGCTATGAATAATCAAGGAGGATTGATAAGAAGGCTCCTTACAGACGCACTTTCAAGAGAAACACCAGAAGAAATCCAGATCGTTGCAAAAACCCTTCAAGATCACCACCCTTTCTATGGGGCTTGTCATGAAAGAACAGGAAATTTCCTCATGGATCAAAGCTTGCAAAAAAGCATAAACAGAGGAAGGAAGAAAAAAGGGAAAGATCCAATACCAACAGGCCCTTCAGAATGGGTAGAACGATGGATCAGACAGTCTGGTTACGAAGGAACTATATCCCACACAGAACAAGGAGAGCTACAAAAAAACCCGACATCCTCTTGGATCATCGCTGACCGCCACTGGAAATACAGTCATACACAAGATTACGCTAACCACAAAATCATAGAACTCCCCCTAGAAAACCTTACCGGAACATTGGTAGACAACGGACTCATCAGCGACAACATCATAACACCAGACCAACGAAGAGAAGGCCTCCTCCAAGAACTGAGAAAGATGCTAAGATGATAAACAAATCCCACATCAGCTAATCAAAAGAAACAAGGAATACCCCTAGACTAACCCAACAAAGCCAAACCCTTCAAAAACCGCTCCGGCTTCTTCACCTTCGCAATCACCGAATCCAACGCCACCCCATCACACCCCACCTCCAGAGCCGTCTTAATATCCTTCAACGTGAAAAGACCGCCGCCACACAGAGCCTTCACCTCAGAATTCTTAAACAAATCTTCTCCAGCTTCTTCCTCAAGCGCTTCAACAAGACCTCTACAAGGCCCACACACTTTACAATGTTCATCATAAGCACGCCCCCTCTCTGCAAACCTGGGGTTTTCTCCAGCCCTGTAAATTAAATACAAGTTTATATCTTCTCCAGCTTCTTCAAAACACAATACTCCATCACTCATGAAAAAGACAAAAATCAATCATTTAAAAACATTATGTGATG
>NYZR01000034.1 GCA_002687255.1 Candidatus Pacearchaeota archaeon
TACCAATAACCAATACAATCACAAAGAAGTTCTGATCATAAGCCTCCCGAGCTTCGTCATACCGAACGTTGCAATCATCACAATACCCGTCAATCACACACCCTCGATCGTCATACTCTGCCCGAAACATCGCCTTCTGAGCGGCACACTCATCCTGCTTCTCCGCAATACCTGCAGATTTGCAAGATGTCTCTGGCAACAAAGGCCGTGGCTCCACAAACTCCCCACGATCACAAAAATCACCATACTCCGGAGCAGGATAAAACACCTGAATCCCCTGGAAAACAACCAATAAATAAATCACAAAGATCCCCACACCAAGCACGCCGTTCTTTACCTTAACCATACCAAACTATCCCATCAAAGCTTAATAAACCCTTCGACATCTTCGTTCGCCGCAGCGAGTCTCCGAGCCAGCTGAGGAGATTCAAGCAAGAGCGAATCGAAGAAATCTGGATACCCTACCAGACCTTGGCATCAGCTATTTCAGTGGCGAAGCCACCACAGATAACTGCGTGCAAAGCACGCAGGAATTTCCTCAACCAAAAACCTCTTAAACCACCCTCCACAAACAAAGAAATGAACAACTACGAAAAGCTCCTCGAGCAAGCATACAAACAGGTCAAGTCAGTGTCAGGGACAGGCGAACGATTCGAAACACCAAAAGCAGTAGGAAAAGTCCAAGGAAAGAACACGATCATCACCAACTTCCAACAAATAGCTCAAACCCTCCGGAGACCGCCAGAACAACTAGCCAAGTTCCTCCAAAGAGAGCTAGCAACTCCGGGCAACATAACAAGCGCCGGACTCGTCCTCAAGGCCAGGCTCCCCAGCCAACGAGTCAACGACAAAATCGCCAGCTACACCAAACTCTTGGTCTTATGCCCCGTTTGCCAAAAACCAGACACCGAAATCAAAACAGAAAAGAATGTCAAGAAGAAACACTGCCTTGCCTGCGGAGCCAGCTCACCGATTAAGGTGAACATCTGATTATTTCTGAGAAACAGAAAGCAAAGCAGAGACAACAAGACGAACATCCCCTCCATGCTCTTCAAGAGAAAGGGAGGCTGGCTTCTTCAAACCTAAAACATACTCATTCAACGAAGAGACTTTCTTCTTGTCCCCAAGAAAATCGGTCTTTCCCCATTTCTGAGTAGAAAGAACATACTCAATAGAATTTTGAGGGAAGCCAACATTGGAAAACCCTGCAGCCTTCAAATCAGAAGAAAGTTCAGACCTTGTCATCAAATGTCGATTACGAACCAGGTCATCAAAACCAGCAAGCTTATCCTTCTTCCCTACAAAAGCCTGAACAAAATCTCTCTGAGCCTCATCAAGGCCAAGCGTCCAACTCAAGAACAGCCCGCCCTTCTTCAAAACCCTAAGAACTTCTTTATACAACTTTATCTGGCTTCTTTTAGAAACCTCATAAACACCATTCCGAATGAAAACTGCATCAAAAGTCCCATCAGAAAAAGGCATCTCGAGAACAGAGCCAATATGAAATTCAGCACCCTTAACATTTTCCTTAGCCCGACCAATCTGAAAACCAGAATTGTCCAAGAGGTGCAACTCAATATTCTTCTTACTTAACTGCTGAGAAAGCGCACCTTCCCCACACATCGCATCTAAAACGACCATGCCATCTCTAAGTCCAGCAAGACCAAGAAAAAAGGATATATCATTTTTCCCAAACCCGTGCAGATATTGACAACCCCTCTTAATTCCCTCATAAGGAGACTTCATAACTAAACAAGTAAAAGCAACCTTAAGAACCTTACCTTGGCACCAGATATCAACAAGGGCGGGGCGGCACCGAGCCGGATGGCGAGCAAATTTCCCAAAACAAACCTTTTTTAACCAACACCATCCTCAAAACAAAATGGAACTAGCAATAAAAATCCATTCATCCTACAGAAACGTAGTAGCCCTCGCAGATCTCGATTTAGTCGGAAAAAAATTCGAACAAGACAAAAGACAATTAGACATCCGAGAAAACTTCTACCAAGAAAAAACCATAACCCAAGAAGAAGCCATCCAACTCCTCCAACAACAGGCAGACCAAGACTCCACCTTCAACATCGTCGGCCCCAAAGCCATCGAAACAGCCAAACAAGCCGGAGTAATCTCAGAAGCCAACACCTGCACGGTAGACAACATCCCATTTGCCCTCAAACTAGCATAATAAACCCAAACATTTTAAACTCCAACCCCCTCCACCAAACATGCAAAACTGGAGAGAGATAATCTCATGGATATTAATCATAATAGCATTTGCCCTAATAATTACCTCATTTATCAAAGGTGCTTAATATGAAACTGCAAGACATAATTATCATCCTGCTCTTCATAACCTCGTTACTAATAGCCTCATGGTATTTTTTTGGCAACTCGCCTACTTTTGAACAAGCAATATTGGTTCTTATCCCAACACTACTAATAACACAAATTTCAGAAACCAAAGAAACAAAAGTAAAAGTAAACTTAATAGAAAGAAGCTTTGTAAAACTAGCAAACGATTTTAAAGAGCATTCAAAACACCACTAAAATGCAAACCATAAACTTCCCCAACCCAAACGAACTGAAAAAACACAAGTCAAGACTAGAAAAAACCCTCAACGTAAAAATCCAAATAAACAACAAAGAAGCAACCATCGAGGGCCAGGGAATCGAAGAATACGAAGCCTCAATCGTCCTCGAAGCCATGGCGTTCGGCTTCTCGGCCGACAAAGCCCTCCAACTCCAAAACCAAGACATGATCTTCCGAATAATACCGATCAAAGCCCTCACCAGAAGGAAAAACCTAGAAGAAGTCCGCTCGAGAATCATCGGCAAGAAAGGAAAAACCAAAGAAACCATCCAAGAGATAGCCGATTGCGACCTCATCCTCAACAACAACGAAGTGGGCCTTATCTGCCATGCAGAAAACAGCGAAGAAGCCACAGCAGCCCTCACCAACCTCATCAAAGGATCCAAACAAACGAACGTCTACCGTTACCTCGAATCCGGAAATAGGAAAAGAAAGAAGGAACAGTTATAAACCTCCCTTACTAAAGAAATATGTCAATCGAACGATTCAAAAAATCCCTACGAATCCCATCCCATAAAAATGTCCCAGTAGTTTAGTGCGGAAGCAAGAGTTTATATAATTATAAGCACTCAAGATAATATGTTCATTATCTTCAAGAAAGATAAACTCAACGGGATCACAAAGAATGCCATAAAAAAAGCAGGGTCTATAAGAAAACTAGAAGACATTACAAACATTCCAAGATCAACAATCTCTGCATACCATAACGAAAAGAGAGCAATCACAAAAGAAAATCTAGGAAAAATAACGGATTACACCAAACAAAAAGTCAACCAGATTGATCTTAAAGAATCCTTACCACAAAACTGGAGGCAAATTAAAGGGGGAAAGAACTGCGTAAAGGCAAAAAGAAAAAATGGAACCTTCCAAGAATCACTAAAAAATTGCCAAAGAGCAAGCTCAGAAAAGATGAAAGCCTGGCACGAAAAAATGAAAACAACACAACCAGAAAAATACTATAAAATTCAATACGAAAGGTTCAAAAAAATAGCAGGATACAAACACAAAACAAATGATGGGAAAAAGGTAAGAAACAAACTGGAGAAAGAAATAGCAGACCTTCTAAATAAAATGAAGATCAACTACCAATACGAACCGCTAGTCAAGGCAAACAACAAATATTTCTTTCCAGATTTTCTTATTAACAAAAACATAATCATAGAATGCACAATGTGGAAGGGGGCTGACAAAGCCATAAAACTCAAAGAAAAAATCAAACATCTAAAAGAGAAATACAGAGTTTATGTCCTCATCCCCAAAGCTTTAAATAGATACTACAAGATTCTTAATAATCATCTGCTTCTCGGAGTAGATGAACTTGTCCCGGTAGCTCAGTCTTTTCGTGACCCCAAAGGTTAGAAAGGGAGCAGTAGGTAGAGCGAACGGCTGTTAATGCCATTCCCTGCCAGAAGGCAGGCCAACGGTCACCGTTAGGTCGGAGGTTCGAGTCCTTCCCGGGACGTCTCCGCTCACCGCTGTGAGCAACCTCGCAGCAGGGCGAGAAGGTGCGCAACAAGAGTGAATCGGAGATCTCCTAGACTGCCCAGAAAAACTAGAGCATACAAATCCTTAAAAATAAAAAGTGAATGATAAAATCATGACGGATGAAAGCCAGATAAGAAAAGATATGAGAGGTGCCTGTTCAAGAATTTTATACGAAGATAGCAGATACATAATTGGAGTAGATAATAACGGAACAGATGAGCATAATCTTCTTGTTGATGATGCTTATGCTTTTTTGGATAGAGCAATACTTAACGAATTAGCAAGAGCAGATGCTCAGAGACTAGAATCAAGTTTAGGAATGATCGGAGGGCAAGTATTACAAGAAATGAGAACAAAAGATATTCCTCTGGAGGAATTGGGCTGGGCTTTAGCAAAAGCAGCCATAAGAGATCAAGAAGATTATGCAAGCCATCTTGTCTCAAAAGAATAGGATTGGGAAGATTTTTATCATTGTTTCAACTAAGAAAAATTCCGGAGGATCCAAACAAGATCGTGCATAGCGCTGCAGCGAGCGAAGAGCATCGCAGCGCAACATGCATAAGCGCACGAAGCGCCTATTGCACGATCAAAAGAACAACCTTTAAAAGAACATTTACCCTCACAACCACATGCCAAAAAAAGGTGATCAACCCAGCTCTCGCCGTGTAGACTTCTACCTAGCCCTCGTCATAGCTGTCCTCCTCATCGGTTCCCTCCTCTCCCAAGAATACTTCGACATCCCTTACCAAGTCATCACAGCCCTCATCGCCGTCTTCCTCCTCCTCAAACTCTTCAACATCGTCAAGAAACAGGGAACTTCCTTCGCAGACTACATGACTCTGGTCATCATCCTGATCTTTGGGATCTTGCACGCTATGTTCAAACACAACCTGAACGCCACCATCCTCAGTGTGATGGTCGTCGTCTTCCTCTATTCCGTAGGCATGACTCCCTCAGTCAAACACCTGACGAAAACCCACAACGTCTCCAAATTCATCGCCAACTACGTCTTCTTCGTCATTCTTATAATCTTCCTCTTCGCCGGCGCCTACATGATGAACCCCTCACACTTCACACTGGATGACCGACCCACACAAATGACATTCCAGAACTCATTCTATTTCAGCACCATGACCTTCACCACCGTTGGCTACGGAGACATCGCCCCAACACGCATCAACAGAACACTCGCTTCCTTCGAAGCCATCCTCGCCCTCGTCCTAAACATCGCCTTCATCGGATACATCCTCTCCTCACACAAATTGAGCCTAGGCACCTAACCTCACAAAAAGAACACCAGCCCTAGCACAAATAAGACAATAACAACCCAAAACACGGCCCTCTTCAACCGCTCCTTCCGCTTCCGCTCTCCAGCCCGAGCATAAGCCTCCCGGATCCCCTTCTTCTCCTCGGCACTCATCTTCGCAGCCTTCGCCCCAGAATAATCGAACTTCTTCAGCCCGCCCGTTTCCACTTCCATCCTTTCCAAAGAATGTCAAAAGATATAAACTTTACCCAGACTGCTTCCAAGCCACACTTTCCCCTTCATGCAGCATCTGATCCAACTGCTCTAACTCCTCATAGATCCCCTCAATCAAATCATACCCCTTCGCCTCTTCCAAATTCACCCACGCATACTCAGTCAGAGCAGAACACAACTTCACTTCCTCCTTGCCAGAAGGCTCAGCAAACAAACTCACAATCAGAGCCGGAACACCGTCCGGACGGATATACACCATACTCGTCACATATCCAATCTTCTCAATCTCAAAACCGACTTCCTCCAACACCTCCCGACGCAAAGAATCCTCAAGCACCCCATACCAATGCTCTGACGTATCCTTCTCCTTCAAAACATAATCCAACACCTCCACCTTGCCGCCCGGCACCGTCCACTTCCCAGGAAACGCCTTCTCCTTCTCTGACCGCTTCACCAAAAGATACTTCCCGTCCTTAACCAAAATCCCCGTAACAACAAGATAATGCGCCTGATTCCGATCATACTTCAACATAGCCCAACTCAACCACAATCATATTTAAGTAGTTCCTCAAAATTCTTGACGAGATGCAGAAAGCAATCCTTAACCTATTCACTGAGAACAAACAACTCCCTTTCTCTAGGATAGAAAAAAAACTCAAGGTAAGATCAAACAAACTAGCCTACCACCTAAAGCAACTTCAAGAAAAAGACATCCTCGCCAAAAAAGGCGAGACCTACGAACTCAAAGAAGAGGCAGAAGAACTCATCCCCTACCTCTCCTCGGAAACCGCCCCACTCCCAGTCATCCTCATTCATCTCGGAAACCAAAAAGAGGCCTTCCTCCACACCAGAACAAAAAGGCCCTACCAAAATAAACTCGCCCTCCCGGGCGGAAGAATTCTCAAAGGAGAATCAATTCAACAGGCAACAAAAAGAATCATGAAGGACAAACATCAAACCGATGCCAAATTAACAAAGACCCATAGTGTTTCTCTAGAACATATTGGAGGAAAATACTCCTTCATCCTCATCCTAGTCTCTGCGGCCACAAAAAACCCCATAGAACTCTCCAACATACAAGAAAGCAAAAGCAAGATGATCCAGAGTGACTACAAGGTAATCACCACACAACTCAAGAACGAAATTGAAATTCCAACAATCCTCTCAAGAGACTAACTTTTTATAGCCACATCAACATCTAAAGGGATGCAACCAGAAGTAACATTCACCACTGCAACTGTAGATGAAACCATCTCACTCATCAACACCTTCATCAACGGAGATTGGGGAGAAGGGATTCTAAACAACCTACCGGATCTCAAAAGAAAACTCCAGAAAACCCCCTCAAAAAAACAAAGAGAAAAAATAACATATGATTACTTCAAAAGAATCGAGGAAAAACACGACCTAAAGAAAAAAGCCGAACATTTCCAACAATCATGGAACAAAATAAACAACCAAGCAATGAAAGAGCTCGAGAACGTGATGGAAATCAAATGGCCGAAAAGCCACAAAGAAATAACTGCAAGAGTGAACTTCAATCAAGTTTGTCCCCGCTACCTCGAGAACAAGATATTTGACCTCAATTATTTCCAAACAAACAAAACTATGAAAGAAACAACCCTTCATGAGATTCTACACTTCCTCTGGTTTGTAAAATGCAAGAAAGTCTTCCCAAAAATACCGAAAGAACGCTACGACGATCCATTCCTCTTCTGGAAATTAAGTGAGATGGTGCCTGCCATAATCCTCAACGACAAAAGAATACAAAAAGTCTTTAAGCACAAAGCGAAGGTATACTCAGAGTTTTATCCGATAACAATAAACAACAAGCCACTTCTCACCCACCTCCAAGAAATCTACGACACCAGGAAAGATATGGAAGACTTCATGAGGAAATCTTGGGAATTCATCAAGAAACACCAGAAAGAGATAAACAAAACATTTAAATAATATCAATTGATATTACCGTCATGCAAAAACAAGAACAGAAATCATACAAAGAAAAAAACCAATTAGCCCGTTCACCGACACTCCAAACTGTCCTCATGGTAGAACACTTCATCAAAGAAAACTCAGGAGAGTTCAAAAAAACAGAAATCTTCCACAACCTCCCGAAAAAAGTCATGTGGCAAACCTTCCAAGTCATTATGGAATACCTCGAAGAAAACCTCAAAGTCATCTACGATCAAGACGGCACAGCCGTCTATATCTGGAGTCCAGAATTTTACAAAAAGATAAAAAACAGACCAGCCATCAAACTATGAAACCTGAAAAAGTCATATTCGTTGACGAAGAATTAGAAAAGGCATTTGCTAAACTCTCAGAAGATGATCCACTGAAAAAATCAATAACACAGGCCATAAAAGACCTACAACAAAATGCATTCTACGGAAGAAATGTTAAAAAGAAACTCATCCCAAAAGAACTCAAAAAGAAATATGGTTTCAACAACCTCTGGATCTACAACCTACCAAACGCCTGGCGTCTTCTCTATTCAATAACCAGATCAGAAGATATCAAAATTATCGCAGCAATCCTAGATTGGATGAACCATAAAGATTATGAAAGACTATTCAATTTCTCCTAAAATGAAACAAAAAAAAGTCCTCCTAGCACTCTCCGGCGGAGTAGACTCCGCCGTCGCAGCCCTGCTCTTACAAAAACAAAACTACCAAATCACAGCAGTCTTCCTCAAATGCTTCTCCGACACGAAAGACCCCATAACAGGACAATGCAACTGGCAAGCCGAAAAACGCTCAGCCCAAAAGATCGCAGCCAAACTCAACATCCCTCTCAAAATCCTCGACGCCGAACAAGCCTACAAAACCCAAGTAATCAAACCCATGATCGACGCCTACAAAGAAGGCCTCACCCCAAACCCAGACATTCCCTGCAACACCCTCATCAAATTCCCTTGGCTCAGAAAAGAAATGAAGAAACAGAAATGCGATTACATAGCAACAGGACATTACGCACGCATAAAGAAAACAAAAAGCACATCAACAACCCCTAAAAAAGCATCCATCTCACCTTGGTCTGCAGCTAATTCCAAGGGCGGCGGAGTGGATTCGAGCGGAGCGAGCTATTCTCTTCTCATGGGAAAAGACAAAACCAAAGACCAATCCTACTTCCTGGCAGAACTCACCCAAGCAGACCTAGAAAAAACACTCTTCCCCGTAGGCAACCTCACCAAATCAGAAGTCCGAAACCTAGCCCACAAAGAAGGCCTACACAACCACGACAAAAAATCCACACGAGGCATCTGCTTTGTAGGAAAAGTCAACCTACAAACCTTCCTCAAACACAAGATAAAACCGAAACCCGGAAAGATCATCAATCACGAGAAAAAAGAGATAGGAAAACACCCCGGAATCCAATACTTCACCATCGGCCAACGCCTTGGCCCCCGACTCGGCATGCACC
>NYZR01000035.1 GCA_002687255.1 Candidatus Pacearchaeota archaeon
TCTTCTTCCGAGCCTGTTCAATAATCTCATCAGTCATCTGCTTCACTTTATCAGACACATTCAAATCCTGCAAAGACAAAGTATACCCTTTCCGAGACAGATACATCATACCCAGCACAAACGCATGATTCATCGACTCCACCGCCGCAGACCTTCCCACTTCACGATCAACGTGCTTCACCATCTCGTTCGCATAATTCCCCGTAATTTCATTCGGAACATCAATACTTGCCCCTTCAGGGATGACTTGAGCAAACACATCCTTCCCACTCAGTTCCTTTCCTTTCAACGTGCTCACCACCTTCGTCGCAAACAACAGCTGATCAGCATCACCTTTCTTCAACGTGTCCTTCCCAAGCATATACGCTCCAGTCACCGCATCCGCAATTGTCCCCACAAGATTAGCATTGTTCTTCGCAGAAATAATATTCTGATCAACATCCAACAACACCTTGGCCTCAGCCCGAGCCTCCTCGCTCTGCGGACTGTGAATATTCATTTCGTCCCCATCATAGTCTGCACCATACGGAGAAGCCGTAGCCGGGTGCAATCTAAACGTCCGGTGAGGCAACACTCGAACATAATGCGCCATCAAGCTCTGTTTGTGCAAGCTCGGGTGTCGGTTAAACAACACAATGTCCCCATCTCGAATATGCCTCTCCACAATATATCCCGGCTCAAGCTCTGCCATAATCTCTTCCTTCAGGTCATCAGTAATTCTCTTCTTCCGCCCATCCGTCCGAATCACATAATTCGCCCCAGGATAAGAATCACCAGATTTCACCAGTTCTTTCAACATCTCGAGATTTGCCGTCGTGACCATCTCAGCCACAGTAATCACCTGTGCGATCTCCACAGGGACACCAACCTCATTAATCTTCAAATACGGATCTGGAGAGACAACAGTTCTCGCCGAATAATTCACCCGCTTCCCCGCAAGATTCAATCGGATCCTTCCCTCCTTCCCCTTAATTCTTTCCGTGATCGTCTTCAACGGCTGACCGCTCCGATGTCGTGCCGGCGGAATTCTCGAGATCCCATTATCAAAGAATGTCGTCACGTGATACTGCAACAGATCCCACAAGTCCTCGATAATCACTTCCGGAGCCCCCGCATTCAGATTCTCCCACAGTCTCTGGTTTGCCCTAATAATATCAGACAGCTTATGCGTCAAATCATCTTCACTTCTCTCTCCAGTATCCAACGTGATACTCGGACGAGTCGTTACCGACGGAACAAGAAGCAACGACAGCACTGCCCACTCCGGCCTCGCTGTCCGAGGATTAATGCCGATCCTCTCTAATTCCTCATCAGGAATATTCACCAACCGCTCTCGAACTTCAATCGGAGATAACCTCTTCTTCGCCATAGTAAACGTGCTTGGCTTTTCCAATCTCACCCTCTCCAACTGCTCAGAACAATGAGGACACTTCTTCGCATCCCGAGCCTTCTTCGCCCGCTGCCCAACAGGATACTTCTCCTGCTTCTCATCACTCATCGTCAACTTTCCACAATTCGAACAGAACGTTCGCAAACACAATTCCACAAGAGGGATATACTTAATATGGAACACCGGCCTCGCCATCTCGATACTTCCAGGATGCCCAGGACATTCCTTCACCCGCTTTCCACAAGTCCGACATCGAACGCCAGGATCAATCGCCCCAAGACGCAGATCCATCAATCCCCCATCAACGGGGAACCCATCAATATCATACAGCTCCGGCGTCACCACCTTCGCTGAACTCAACTTCTTAACCTGCCCCGGGCTCAACAATCCGAACTTCAATGCCCTCACTTGTTTTCTCGTGTGTATCTGTTTCATAATGCAACCTCCCTATACAAACGCCTCTCACTACCGATATATTCCACAGGGCCTCCATTGATATCTGACAAGACATGGGAGGATTCATTTCTCAAGTGTATAATATCTCCACGAGAAAGAGGGGATTCACTATCTAGGGCCTGATCTATAAAATCTCTCATTTTATTTACCCTTTTGGAAACCACTCTAGAAGCAAGATAACTAACTAAGCCCACAGAACCAGCCCCCAGAGGAAAACCAACAAAAAGACCAAAAATAAATCCCGGTTGCGACATATACTTCTCCCCCAACTCAAAAACCTGTCTAACTTCCTCCATCATTCCCTCCCTCCCGGTTGTTCATTATTATTTCTCATCGTTCGTATTTATCCTTCAGTTCGAATGTCATATGAATCCCCAGCCCAAGCAACTCATCCACCAAAAGTTTGAAAGCATACGACATCTCCACCGACTCCGCATCATTCCCACCGCACACCGCACAAACAATCTTATGGCGAATCACATCTTCATACGCCATAGAACCACAGTCCTTACAGATGAATACCTGAGTCTTGTCAGAATCATACCGTTCCTTCAACAACAACGAAGCCCCATGCCCCGCAAGTGCCTGCTGCTCCATCTCCCCCAATCGCAAAGCCCCACCCCGTGCTCGCCCCTCAATCGGCTGTCTCGTCAACAACGCAACCTTCCCCGAAGCTCGAGCATGAATCTTATTCTTCACCATATACTTCAACTTCAAGTAATACATGTTCCCCACATAAATCTTCGCATCCAACTTCCGTCCCGTCACCCCATCATACATCGTCTCCTTCCCATCCTCCTGAAATCCAAGCTCCTTCAACTGCGCTTCCAACTCAGAAGCATTCTGCCCAGAGAACGGAGTCCCGTCAACAATCTTTCCACTCGTCGCAGCAGTCTTCCCCGCAAGCATCTCCATCAAATACCCGACAGTCATACGGCTCGGAATACCATGAGGATTAAACAACAAGTCAGGCTGCACCCCTCTAGAGGTAAAGGGAATGTCTGCAGGATCAGCAATCAAACCAACAACTCCCTTCTGCCCGTGCGGCGTAGAGAACTTATCTCCAGGCTCAGGCAATCTCGAATCCCTAGTCCGAACATGAGCAACCTTATTCCCTTCCTGATCAACCGTCACAAACACCGCATCGACAGTCCCTCGCTCTTCCTGCCGAATCACCGAACTCGCTTCTCGCTTCGCTTGAATACTAATATCCCTCGCTTCAGACAAGAACTTCGGCGGCGTGGTCTTCCCAATAACCACTTCTCCAGAATGCATGTCTGCCTCAACATATGCCATACCGTCATCCTCAAGATAATTATACGACGCCTCCATCCGATACCCCGCAGTATCCTTATCGGGAACCACGATCTCATCTTTCAATCCTCCAGGATAATGCAATTCTCTCGCCCCATACGGCCTAAAGTAAGTGCTCCTCCCCATACCACGATCCACACTCGCCTTATTTAACACCACAGCATCCTCCATGTTATACCCTTCAAACGGCATGATCGCAATCACAATATTCTGCCCAGACGGATACACATCCAACGTGTCATACACAAAACTTCTCACCAAAGGCTTCTGCGGATAATGCAACACGCTCACATCAGTATCCAATCGAGTCAAATAATTCGCCGCATAAATCCCTAAACTCTGCTTCAACGTCTTACTTCCCCGATTCAACCTCGAACTCTGGTCGTGATTCCCGAAAGGAACAAGACTGGTAATCAACCCAAATAGGTCAACCGGATCAACCTCCAAATGACTATGCTTCTCCGTCACGTCTTTTCCATACAAAGCAACCAAAGCATTCTCTTCCTCAGCTGCATCCAAATATTCGATAACTCCTTGCTCCACAAGATCCTTCCAAGTTATCTTGCCCTGCTCCAACAACACCTGCTGTTCATGCGTCAACGTGCTCGCCCCATCTTTCACGACAATTAACGGCCGAAGAACACGACCCACTTCAGAAGACATTACCACATACCCGAGCATAGTATCATATCGCACGCTCAACTCTCTTGGCAACTCTCCAGCTCTCCTCGTGTCCCGAACCTGCTGAGCAAAACTCTGACCATCCTCAACAAAGCCCACAAATCGTCCATTAAAGAACACATCAACCTTCTTCTCCACGCTCTGTTCAAACTCTCGCTGAACACCCAAACCTTCCAACTTCTTCAACAAGGCATCCACATCAATCTCAACGGAAGTCGCAATCTTACTCAACAACGCCAAATTCTTTCGCAAACCAATCTCCGTCCCCTCCGGCGTCTCCGTCGGACAGAATCGACCATAGTGCGTCGGGTGCAACGTTCGAGCCAAAAAGTTTTCCTGCTCTCCTGGCAACATGCTCGATACTCTTTGCAGTTGAGACAACATCGCCATGTAATTCGTCTTATCCATGTTCTGTGTAACACCTGAGCGTTCACCAATCCAACTCCCCGTAGCAATCGCACTCTCCACCCTCTGACTAAAGAGCGTCGACTTCGCAATGGTCTTAATGGAATAGAATTTCTTCCGTTTGGCAACTTTCTGCAAAGAATACTGAATATCCCTCACCCAAATCCCCAAGTTCACACGGAACAAATCAGCCATCAAATCCCCGGACAACTTCACCCGCTTATTTGCGTAATGATCCTTATCAGTCCGAATCTTCTCATCTTCTTTCGAACGCAAAAACAACCTCAACAACCGACACAACGTCAACGCCTTCTCGCTCCGTGCAGCCTTATCCGTCCCGATATGCGGCAAAAAGAATGCATCAATCTTCTGCTTCACTCGATCCAAAATCTCCTTCTTCGTCCCTTGAATCCCCGACTTCTCCGCAATCACCATCAACGCATCATCAGCCGTCTGCAACGAAGCATACTCATACAAGTTCACAATAAAACACTCATTCTCATACGCCACATTTCGAGCAATATCAGCATCCTTCACCATCCCCAAAGCTTTCAACAAGACAACCGAAGGAATATTCTTCAATCGACTAAACGTCGATTCCAAGATCCCTTCATTCGTCTCCATAATACTCGTCGGAATCCGATAAGCTCCTCGCTGTGAGAACAACCGCAACAACAAACCCTGGCGCCCGTCATCGATAAACGGCTGATTCGCCGCCAGATCCTCGGACATCACCATCACTCGCTCATTTCCATTAATAATAAAGTAACCCCCTGGATCCAACGGATCCATATAATCATCAGTATGTTTCTTGTCCCCCTTCTGATAAGTAGTGCACCCAGCGCTCCGCACCATCACCGGAATCCTTCCCAACTCAACTTCAGAACTATCTGTCTGCTCGCCGAATTTCACACTCAACTCAACAAACACAGGGGCAGAATACGTTAGATTCCTCAACCGAGCAACCGTCGGCGTAACAACACTCGTGCTTCCATCAGCCTCCACAATATTAGGCTTCTCCACCCGAATCTTCCCCAATCGAATCTCCACCTCATCATCCGTCGATAACTGCTCATTCATATCATCGACAAGTTGCTGCATTCTCTGTTCGATGAAATCATTAAACGACAACACATTCGACTCCACAAGGGAATGCTGCTCAAGATACTTTTTCACCAACAAATGTTTCTGTCCCTTCGCACCCATCTTCACGCCACCACCCGATAATACACTTGAACTTTCTCAGATTCTTTCCGTTCGATCTTCATAACTTTGCCCAAAGCAGTCCCCTCAGGAACAGCAGGATCCGTCGACTTTATCTTAGGTAACTGCGCAATCGTAATATGAAATTTCTGCAAAACTTTCTGTAACTCATCATCCTTGAGAATCGTGTGTTTCGGTTGGAGGGTGTGCATAGGAAAGGGGAGTATCCAGCAAATAGTCTGTTTATGACTGCGGGATAACAACTTCTGTAGGAATGGGTTTTTAAACCTTACGTTTTATGAGAAGTTTTCTCCAGAACCACAATCCCCCGAGGAAACTTCAATCTCTCAGAGTTGAAGTTGCCGCAGGACTTTGTCCTGCAAGCACTTGCTTCCTCGAGCGCCGTGGTTTCCATAGAATGGCTCCGATGGGATTGATCCAATCTCCAAAGGAGTTGGAGCCGCCGGGGAGCTTTGCTCCACGAGCGCTGAGAATCCCAAATGGCTCCGATGGGATTCGAACCCACGACACCCAGGTATCTCCCAAAAAGGTAAAAGCCTGGTGCTCTAACCAACTGAGCTACGGAGCCTCTCTGCTCACCGCAGCGAGACGTCCACAGCGTAGCGAGGAAAGTCACAGCAAGAGTGAGTCAGAGATACAGAGATAAGTCACTATAAAAAACTATTTACCCAAATGCTCATCAATCGAATCTAACAAATCTTCCTTACTTATCGCACCCTGCGTCCGATGCACCTGCTCACCGTCCTTAAAGAACAACAACGTCGGAATCGACATCACCTGAAACCGCTGAGCCAATCCTTGTTCGGTCTCAACATTCACCTTCCCGATCTTCACCTTATCTTTCACTTCCTTCGAAACCTCTTCAACAACAGGGCCCAACTGCTGGCACGGCCCACACCAATCAGCAAAAAAGTCTACCACAACTCGATTCTCTTTAACAAAATCATCAAACTTCTCCGACGTCAATTCCTCAACCATACCTGTGCTCGTGAACAGCAGTTAATAAAGATTGCGTAAACAGAGTTAATCAAACTTCTCGGCAACTTCACATCTGAACGCCGCCAACAACCCTTTCCAAATCAACAACACGCTGATCATGCTCTCTAAACCACAGCGCAGCAGACTCGATCAATCGCAAAGTCTTCGCAGGAGCACTGGGCTCCTGAAAACCAGGAATATAAGAGAGGCCAACAACCTCTGCTTGTAGATGACCTTTCCCTTCACAACTTTCAACAAGCTTCACTTGCGTTCTTTCATCATCAGCAAAAGTCAAGGAACGAATGGTGGCAAAGGGCTCTTCCAAGTTCACCGATTGATCCATATTATCATAAGGAAATGCATTAAATGTTTCTGCTTCAATCTCTGGATGGGGAATAACGAAAGCATCTTTTAGATCTACATGAATCTTTCTATCAAGGAGAATTAATGAAAAAGAATAGTCAACGACAGGAACATCTGGAAGAGCATCAGTCTTCCAAGAATAATGAAGGTTTCCTGACAAATGCAAATCTGTAGGGAAATCACATGCCTGTTTCCAAATTTGATGTTCTTTTGCAGCAGCCTCAAGCTGAGAACTCAGTGGAACAGAACGATCTTCTTGAAGACTGTCAATAAGATCGCAGCGAAGGGTGAAAAAAGAAGCAACGTGTTCCCCAATGTTATGTTCATAGGGCAGAAAAATTCCTTGATCTCCCAATGTCATAAATTGTGAAGAAAGATAATCTGTTAGCAGCAGCCCTTGATTCATACCAAAAAGATTGTCCATGTTAGGATCTAATGTCTTTTCAAAATGTCTATCACCTACCTCATCTTCTTTGAGAACCCACTGCTTGCCAAGTGTAGGTTTAGAAGGGTGGTAAAGAGGATTATAATCAATCCCCAGTAGAGAGCCTCCTTCTGATGAAGGGGAAAGCACCACAGGAGATCTCACTCTTATTTCAGATCGGTGGGCAAAGGCAAGATCTTCTGCCAATGCACGAGCACGAGCAGCATTCCCTTGCACCCTCTCCCCCCGATAAAAACCAAACATAAAAAAACAACTCATTCATGAATTAAAAAGATTTGTATACTCTATAAAAAGGAAAAAACTAATACTTCGTCTTCCCCGTATTCACAATCAGAATCTTCGCATCCTTCGGCACCCTATCGGCCATCTGCAGCAACAACGCCAGCCCAGCAATCCCCGACGGCTCACAGTCAATCCCTTGCGATTCCGCAAGCTCCAAAGCCTGATCCAGAAACTTCTCCTGCAGCGGATACACATTCGACTCCGGCCCACAATAACCAGCAGCCCGATAAAACCCAATCCACTGCTCGTCATAATGCACAAACGGCAAATGCGGCGAGAACAGCTTGTCCGCCTTGGACTTAGGATTGTTCGTCGTCGCTCCGATAAAATTGCACTTCCGCAACACCTCCACATCTCCCCGAAACCTTGGGTCATGCTTCTCAGCATTCACTTCCTTCTTCGCAACATTCAAAATATTCTCATACAAATTCCCCGTCCCAAACGGCACAAACACATACTCCGCATTCTTGTTAATCACATCATAACTCATCCAGTCATAAAATCGAGTCGTCGGATCCAACGCCTCAGACGAGGTAATATCAAACCCTTCAGGGTTATCCGTCAACGCCAGAATCTCCTTCCATTCCAGCGCCTGCCGACTCAACTCGGCCTCATACAACTCACACCCCAACTTCTTCAACACCTCTTTCACCGATTCATCCAAGCTACTATCAACCAGCACCTTCAGATTCGGCAGCCCATACTGTTTCAACATCGTCTGAATCGCAACCGCAGCAGACCCCGAAGAGATAATAGAGAGCTGCGGCAACTTTCCTTTCACCTTCCCACTTTTCAGAGCCAACAAGAAATCCCGATACGTCACCACCAGCTCCCACGCCATCCGATCCTTGTGCGTCCCCGTGGGATTCTTACTTTCGTCCTTCAGCCACACATTGGTAAACCCAGGAACCTTGATCCGAACGGTCGGCGTCGACGGCCAGTGTGGCTGCTCCGGAGGAAACTCCGGCTTATTCGGATTATTCTCCGACGGCACGACAATCGACTGCAAGATCTGTTCTTCCTTCTTCAACAATACCATTCTCAACCAAGCTCACAAAAGACTAAAAACCTTTCCCTACTACAACCCACACCCTCCAACTTTCCAGCCACAAGAACCACATCTTTTTATACTTCATCAAACTAAAACAAACATGAACACGAAATACAAACGACATCAAAAAGTAAAACTCCTCCAAGCCCCAGATCCGGAAGACGTCGAATACCACACCGAAAATCTAGCGAACGAGGAAGCTGCGCAAACCACTCCTATCGAAGCAGGCATGCTCGGTGAAATAAACGTCATCCTCCAGAACGGCACCTACCACGTCAAAATCCTCGATGACAAAGGACAAGAACTCGCCTACGCCCCTTTCGACGAAGACAGTTTAGAAGCCGCAGACTAATCTACACTGATAGAAATCCGACCCTTCCCTCTCGTAACCTTAGCCTTCTTCCTCTTTCTCCGGGCCTTCCGCATGCCAGAACGCATTATACACCGACGTAAAACTGAGTAATAAACCTATCCTTTCAACACATAACATTAAAAATATCTCATGGATGCTTTTAACATGGCAAACACACCAAAACAAGACTATAACTACAAAAGACCAATACATCGACAGTGGCACAAGTTTATCAAACACACACTGAGAAAGGCCCCTCAGAGAACAAAGGTCCTCTTTCTTCCAGGAAGCAGCGCAGCAGAGTATCACAATGTTTACAAAAGGCACAGCATCCCTCCACGGAATATCATAGGTGTTGAAAGAAATGCGAAGATAGCAAAAGGTTTGAGGGCACGAGCTGAATTCCCTCTGTGGGAAGGAGACCTCCTAGATTTTGTAAACTCAACAGACCAGGTCTTTGACGTAGTGAGTCTTGATTTCACAGGACACTTAACAGAGAGGGAGAAGGAGATCATCTCAACAATTGGAAAGAGGGGACTCTTACGGAACCGATCAGCCCTTTTAACAAACTTTTGTGGACAGAGAGAGGGAGAACATCAAAGAGAGGAGCACAAAGATTTCTTGATGAAACATAGGGGGAGTGAAATTGTCAGAAGACATATACGGACAGGACCTGCGGAATTTAGACTAGAGAAAGTAGGCTCGGTAGGAGAATATGAAAATCTTGCACGAAGAATTGAGGATGATCCAGAAAGCGTGCTCTCCCTTCCAGAAGACCAAGCAGGATATTTATTGTCGGGGGAAAACCTAGAACTGCTCCCCGAGAAGATGGACTTAGAGAAGATGAGAGACTTGGTGATGCCCCTGGAAGTATTTGAAGTATTAAACAGGGAGAGGGCAAAAATCAACTGCATGAACTCAGAAATCTTCCGTGACTTCCTAGAAATCTGCCCGGAGAGGTTCAGAGACACACATTTTTTTTACAGGAATGCTCCAGACGAACCAGATAGTATAAGGATCATCCCATTTAAGGAGGGGCAGGAGACATCAGAGGAAGAGAAAAAGGACTTTCTCTATAGAGAAGGGCTAGATCTATACTTTCAAGGAACCTTCGAGCATGTATCTTACCAGTTGTTCTCCTGGGTAACGCAGACAACCGATCTCGTGAGAAGATACGAACTCAATTCGTATATGCCAAAACAAATTCGCCTAACAAGATATATAAGTGATGACGGAACTCCAATGGACTGCGATTTCTTCGCAATGGAAACAGAAAGGGGGCAACTTCGAGAAGTAAAAGGGTATAGGGAAAGATTTTTTGAGGAAGGTTCATGGTGGATAGGGAAAGAGATGGCGGAGAAGATAGAAAGGAAGGATATCTTAGGGGCCATGATGTCTCTCCACGAGAAGGTAAAAGATAGAGATTCTTACAAAAAAGCAGTTGGCAGTGTGATCCTTGACCACATACGGAGGTCAGCAAAAATACAGAACAACCTCTGTCAGACCTATGTGCAGTTGGCAGAAGGGGAGATCAAGAGAGAGTTCCTTGGAAATTTTTACAAACCCAGATATAAGAAGGAAGAAGTCGCACAAATGCTTTTGGAAGGAAAGTCAGATCAAGAGGTTCATGAAATATTTAGGATAAGGAAGATGGAGCTTGCAGGAATAAAAGCAGCAATAACAAAAGGTCAATATGAACACTTAAAGGGGGTGGGAGAAGGTGAGGGGGGTGGGGAACCAGAAGAAGAGGAAGAAAGCGACACAGGCCCACCAAAGGAAAAGATCTATCAGGCAATCTTGGAGGGAGGAACAACACAAGACATTGCACGAACGTTCGTGATAAGCCCAGGACAAGTTAAAGGATATAGGGCATTCCTGACGAGACAAAGAGAATCAGACCAAGCAAGGGATGCACGAGAGAAGATAAGAGGAAGAGAAAAAAAAGGTGTTGTAGAATCAATAATCGCTTCAGGGAAAGAAGAAGGAGTGCTTTACTTAGGTTCTGATATAGAAAGCATAAACACACACAGAAGATTGTTAGAGCAAGGATTTCAAGTCACACACGCAGACACGGCAAATGATTTTCTGAGCCACAGAGAGAACGGGACTCATGGGATCTATATAATAGAAGGGGCAGAGAAGGAGTTCAAGTTAGTTGAAGACCTCGGGCTTTCCTATGAGGGACCATATAGGATTCCTGCAATCTTATTAGGGGGAAGTAACTCACTCAAGGAGATGCTGAGAGAATTGACCATGACGGAAGAGAGCCTCGGACTAATTTCAAGGAAGTTCTTCTGTCCAAAGATGAGAAATCACCTAAATGCAAGAAAGCCACTCCAAGAGATGCTCAATGAATCTATGCTTTATGTTTAATAACGAACAGAATCCTTAAGATCGCTTAAGATTTCACGAACCTCCTTCAGAACAAAATCAATATCCTCTCCAGTATGCTCAGCCCCCAAACTAAACCTAACAACCCCCCCAGCCTCTTTCTCAGAAAGCCCCAACGCCCCCAAAACCCGATCATCCTCTTTCCGACTTGAGCAAGCACTCCCCGTCCCACACATAACTCCTTTCTCAGACAATCGCATCACCACATCCTCACCATCTCTATCAGCAAAAACAACGGTAGCAATATTCCACAATCTCTCATCACGTGAACCAACCAACCTCCCGCCAAGACTCTCCAATCCGTCCAACAACTTGTCTCTTAGAAGCTGGACCCTTTCTACATTAATTATTTTCGTTTCCTTCAGAGCTGCAGCAAATCCAATCGCACCAGCAACATTCTCCGTCCCCGACCGAAGCCCCCG
>NYZR01000036.1 GCA_002687255.1 Candidatus Pacearchaeota archaeon
ATGAAGATAGTGTAAATCTTAGACAGGGTGATCTTGGAACGCTTTTTAGTTTGATGCGGAAGGTTGATGAGTAGGTTTTCATGAATGTGTGTTTGTCAGATTGCTTGGGGCGAGGTATATACAAAGATCTTTTGTAGAGTTATGATTTTTCTTTCACGATGACTTGCACGTTACCGGTTCTTCCTTGCGTGAGTCCTTGTTCCTGGGCGGCTCTTTCTATCCTTTGGGTTTCTGGTTTATCGAGTGGTCTTGAGGTGTATCTTCCGTCTGGACAGAAGGTGATGAGTTGACTGTGATGGCGGAAGACGGTGGGGTGGGGTTGCCAGGTTCCTTCGGTGTTCCTGGCTTCTAATGAAATTAATAGGTTATAGGTTCCGTGTTCTGTTGTGATCGTTGTGGCTTTTTGTGTGCTGCGGTATCTAGCATCTGCGTAGCCGTTGACTGTAAAATTAGAGCCTGTGAATTCATTCATGACCATATGTTCTTATCATTTTTTGTTATTTAACTTTTGTTGTGATGTGTCATAATGTTTTAATAGTTCTTTGTTTTCTCTATTTTTCCTTCTGTCTATGAAGAATCCGATTATTCCCAGTATAAGTGAGACGACTGCACCTATGAGTAAAAGTCCGACCACAACAAGGAGGGCCATCAGATCTTGATTTGTTATTATCATGAGGATTATGAGGAACAGATTTACAGTTACCGTTCCGATTATTCCCCAAATGGTGAGGTTTGTTGTTTGCTTGTATTTTTCATAGAATTCTGGTTTTCTCCATAGGCTGTAGAATAAATAGCTTACAAATATTGTTGGGAAGATTATCCAGACCCCCATTTCTATGGAGTTTGCGTTGCCCATCTCGCCAAAAACTCTTAATTGGTATAGGAGATCATACGAAAAGAAGATTAGTATGGCAATTCCGATTAAGGAAACTACGCCCGTTATTGCTATTGCTAGTTTTCTCATTTTTCTTTCTAAGAAAGAGTATCTTTTAATAGTTTCGGTTTCTTTAGGTTTGATGGGATCAGACAAAGGCTGTATTTTCTGTAAAATTGCTCGGGGCGAGATGGAGACGGAGAAGGTGGCAGAGAGTGATTCTTTTTTGGCGATTAAGGATACTCATCCTGTTGCTGAAGGGCACGTGCTTGTGATGCCGAAGCAGCATTGGGTGACTCTGCTGGACATTCCCGATACGTATGGGAAAGAGTTGGTGTGGTTTACAAAGAAAGTTTCGGAGAAGTTGTTGGAGGAGAAGGGTGTCGAAGGGTTTAATGTGGTGATGAATAATTTGGAGGCTGCTGATCAAGTGGTGCCGCATGCACATATTCATGTGATTCCTAGGAGAGAGGGTGATGGGGTTTCTGTTCTTTCAGGACAGTGATTTTTGTCTAAGTTGTGTGCCATTCTTTTGATAGCAGTGTAAGGCCATGGATTTCTAGTTTGTATCTTTCATTCATTTCCGACCAGACTTCTTTTAGCTTCCTGTTTATTCTTGTTAAGTCCTTGTCTATGTTTTTCCTAACAACCTCTCTCCCGTCTTCTTCTAATACCGGAAATGCCATTGTTCTTCCTGCCATTTCTATTTCAGCAGATTTTACTTGCAAATTTGATTGTTGTAGTTCATTATTTATTTTATCGAAATAACTTTGTTCAATATCTCTTTCTATTTCTTCTCTTACCTCTCTTTCTAGTTTGTTCACGTTTTCTCTTAAC
Source organism: Candidatus Pacearchaeota archaeon (assembly GCA_002687255.1). Classification (GTDB taxonomy): domain Archaea; phylum Nanobdellota; class Nanobdellia; order Pacearchaeales; family GW2011-AR1; genus ARS50. Next base: position 1,712 of record NYZR01000036.1, read on the forward strand.
TGGCTGATTGATTCGATCATCACATCGTAATTTATCATCCTCTTTTTGATGTGATCTTTCTTTTTAGTTTTTTGCAAAGCTTTAAAACGGTGTTGGCTGGTTAGTTCGTGGAAATAATTAAATAGTTCTTTGTGTTTCTGTGGTGATGGGTGGTGTGTTTCCAGGGAAAATGTTGGTTCATGGGCTTGGGCCTTTTGAAGTGTCGTCTGAGGCGGCTGATGCTGTTGTGAGAGGGAGCAGGTTTTTTGAGAGAGAATTTTTTCATTGGGCTCTTGATCGGTATGGGGCTGGGATGATGCAGGTCTATCTTGATCGTTATCGTTTCTCTGTTGAGCAGAGAGGGTTTGCTGTTGGTTTGTTGCAGGAATGCCTTTTTGATAATCCTGGCAGTGCTCGGGCTACGGCGGTGCTTTACGATACCGAGTTGGCTGCCCAGTTTTCTTAGAAAGCTTTAAAACAGTCTTAGGGTTTTTGTTTTCGGCTCTGTAGCTCAGTGGCAGAGCGCCGCTCTCATGAGGCGGAGGTCGAGAGTTCAATCCTCTCCAGAGCCACTCTATGGAAACTAACAGCGCTCAAGGAGGCGAGCTCCTTGGCGGCTCAAACACCTGCGGTGATTTGAGCTTTTCCTTAGGAACCCTTCCTTTTCATGTCTCGCTTCGCTCATTTATCTATGGGTGCCTTCGGCGCTGAAATAATAGCAAACGACTTGGTTGATTAGTTTATTATTTGGGACAGGAGTTGTTGAAGAGGATACGTCGTGTGCTAGAAGTTATTGTTCGTATTGCGGCCTTTCTTTCTCTTGTTCTTCTTTCTCTGCAGCTGCTTTTGCGGCTTCTTCTTTTGCGGCTCGCTTTGCTGCTTTGGCAGCGGCGTTGAGTTTCGCTTTTTCTAGTCGTGCCAGGTAGCCTGCGACTTTGTTTCTCACTTTCTTTCCTGGCATGGCTTCGCTTTGCTCTAGAAGTTGCTTGTCGTGTTCGAAGTCAGGAGTGAAGCTGTGGTCTTCCTTGAGGAAGTCACGTGCTGCGTTCTTGATCATTTTCTGTTTTATTCTTCCCATGGTTATGTTTGAGAAAGAGGGTTTTTAAGAGTTTAGGTTATCTTTCTTGGTTTAACAAAAAAGAAAGGTATGGAACTACTTATTAGTCCAACAGCACCGCCTGCTAAATATTTGGCTGCCTTTGCCGCTTCTGCGGCGTCAGGGCTGGTTGTTATCTCTGAATACATCCCCATTGCATTTGCCATTATCAACATGCCTGCACTTCCCAATAATCCCATTATTCCCAGAACGGGAGAGGCATCTCTTATATTTTTAATTAATCTACTTTCTTCTTTTGGTTGTGTATCTCTTTGGGTTTCTTGCCAATAATTTTCCTGTGGTTCTTGAGCCCATTGGTTTTGATATCTCATGTTGTTTCTCTCTTTCTTTCCTATTTAAGCTTTTAGTTGTTCGAACTTGATGAGGTGTTTCCATTCTTCGAGGTGGGCTTGTGCTTTCTTGGTGAGTTTACCTGGGGCGGCGAAGAGTGCTGGCATGCGGAGTGTTTGGGCTTTTTGGAATGCTATGGTGAGGTCTGTGTCGGAGACGGTTTTTTTGTCTTTGGCGTGGACATAGAAGGTTTGGGGGCCGAGGGGTGTTTGGGTGTTGATGAGGAGTTCGGCTTCTTTCTTTTTGAAGTCGAGGGTTTGTTCGATGGTGTGGTTGTTGGTTTGGAAGTGTGCTTGGACGAGGTTGAGGAAGGTGGGGTCGGGGCCTTTCTTTTTCCTGGGTTGTTGGGGTGGTTCTGTTATTTCTGCTTGGTGGGTGGTTATTTGGGGGACAATAGCTCGCTCCCGCTCGGGTTCCTGCCCGCCGCCCGGAGAATTATCTGATGCCAAGGGTGTGGGGTTGGTGCTTGTTTCTTGGAATTGTGGTTGTTGAGGTTGAGATGTTTGGGGTGGTGTTGGTTCTGGGGTCGGGGCTGGCTTCTGTGGTTGTTCTGGTGCTGGTTGTGAGGCAGGTTGGGGTTCTGGAGTTGGTTGAGGAGTTTCTTGGATTTGTGGCGCAGGTTGGGATTGTTGTGGGGCTTTTTGTGGTGTGGGTTCTTGTTTTGACAGACCTGTTTGGATGAGGGATTTGGCTTCGGCTTCTTGCGTGAGGAAGTAGCGCCAGAAAAGAACTTCTCGGCTGTCTATTCTCGCTCTGAGTGGGAGGGCGAAGTCTTTGATGGATCTGAGGGCTACACGGATTGCTGGTTCTTGGTTGGTGTCTTCGAGGACTTGTGAGGATTTGAGGAGTTGGAATGCTTCTCGTTCTTTTCTGTTTAAGTGTTGGGCGAAGTTTTCTAGCTGGTCGGTTTGGTCTGAGAGGTGGTAGAGTGGGGATGATCCGACACGGAGGTTGCTGGTTTTGAGTTGTTGGTCGTTGACTAGTTCTGCTAGGAATGCTGAGGCGAAGATTGGTTCTACTCCGAGGGCTTTCGCTAGATGCACGGGGAGTGAGGGGCCATTAGACTTGATGTGCTCGATGATTTTCTCTTTTTTAATGGCCAGTTGTTGCAGGTCTGGCATATTTGCTTTGAGATTGGACAGGTTATAAGGATTATGGTGATTTAGGGTTTGTTCCAGAATGAGTTGAAGAAGTCTTTGTAGTGTTGTGCGTTTTGCTGCGATTTGATGTCGAACGCTGTTATCTGATTGTCTGCTACTATGGTGATGACGTGGTCATGGAAGATGAAGATCCCTGTGGGGAAGTGGGTGTCGAGGTATTTTATCTTGTCGTGTTTTGTGTAGAGACTCTTGTAGTCTTTTCTTATTTTTTCTTTTTGGTTTTTATTTAAGATGAGTTTTAATTTGATGTTATGTTGTTTTCTTATCGGATGGTAGTTGTGGAAAAAGTGTATGAACTTGTCTTGTTTTAAGATGTCGTTCAGCCCGAAGACCAGTATCTCTTGGTTTGGATGTTGTGAGAATATTTCTCTGAAGAGCTCCGTTATTGCTTTGAGGCCTTCGAATACTCTCGCATATTGCCTGTTTCTTAGACTTCCTTGCTTGTTTATGAGGGATGGGATTATTCGTTTGATTTTTTGTTTTTCTTCTTCTAGTGATGTTTGTTTTTTATTGATGAATTCTAAGAGGTTGTTTGGGTTGGTTGCTATGAAGTTTTTTCTGTTTTCTTTGATGTTATGGGATACAAGTCCTTTCTCTATGAGTTTGTCTAGGATGGGATAGACTTTTGCGTGGCTGATTCCCGAGAGTTTTGCTATCGGTCCTACAGTGGTTTGGCCTAGTTCTATAAGTGCTAGGTAGACCTTTATCTCTCCTTCAGTTAGGCCGAGTTCTTTTAGGGTTGGTGTTATTTGTGGCATTTTATTACTCCGTTGGGAGGTAGTTGGACTTATATAGGTTTGGAATTGGTCTTTTGATATGAGTGATGAAGATGTAGACAGGGAATCCTATGAGTGTGCGGTAAGGGAAAAGCTTGCTACTCAAGCCCAGCTTTATCTCGAGGTTGCAAATAAGGCTTTGGAGGCTGCTAAAAGGAGAAATGTTAGAGATTCGCATAGATATTACACAGACGCTCATGGCTTATATGAAGGAGCACTTGTGGCCATTGGAAGAGAAGAAGGTTCTTTTTCTGATGAATTGCTCTCGATTTTTCATGGTGTTTTGGGTCATTATGATACGCCTAGTTGTCTTCTGAACGAAACAGTTGAAGCTTACGATCTAGTTCATCAAGAGAGGGGGCAGCAGGATGAATGATGAAGATGGAACTAAACCGATAGGAGAGATTGAGCAGCGATTTGGTCCTACTTATCAATCTGCACGGGCACTGTTTGATCCTCTTCGGGAGGCGGCGATCTCTTATCCTCCTCGCACCTCCACCCCTGAGCAAAGAACTGCTCGTGATGAGTATTATCAGGCTTTTTATGATTTTTCTTATTTCGTTCTCAGAAATATTCATGAACTTAGTCGTGATGAGATTGGCATGCTTTTTACCTTTCAAGGCTATGCTGAGCAAATGAAAGGTGTTAAGGTGGAACATGGTTGGTCATTGAATGGATCTGAGATAGATGATGAAGACTAAGGCTTCAGCCAATTCAAATCGTAATAGGTGACGTCGTCTTCGTCGTCTACGATGGCTAGGAGGAGGTGTTTTTTTGTGGAGTGTGCCACACGGTTCTTTGCTGCGAGGTCTCGGTAGGAGAGCTTGTCGTGTTCTTTGGCGGTGAAGCCGATCCATTTGGCGTGTGCTTTTCCGGGTTTGGTGCCTTTGTCGTAGATTCTGAATTCTGCTCCGAATTTGAGGGCTGTTTTGACTACGTAGCCTTTGTTTCGAAGGTCTGAGAAGACGGTGAGTTTTGTGGCTATGTCTTTGTCTTGACGCTTCGCTTTCTTTATTGCTTGATCTTCTGTTAGGGGTTTGTTGTTTGCTACGAGGGAGAGTTTGTTTTGTTTCTGGAGGTGCAGGGCTTCGACTAGGGAGTAGATGATTTTCTTGTCTTTCTTTTCTCCGAACCTTGAGCGTTCGTAGAGGGTGAATGCCCCTGGGGAGGTGGAGGTTGCTGTGCTCTGGGAGATGGTTGCGGTGATCATGGTTGTTTTAAGAGGAGTATGTTTAAAAGCTTTCTTGGAAAGCTTTTATCTCGTTCAGCTGGTGAGCTGAAGATTTAAAAACGCTTCTTTCTAGGGAAGTGCATGAGTGAACAAGCAGCTAGTGATGATGACTTTGGTGATTTTCAGGAAGTAGTCGAGGAAGACAAGCCGAAGATGCCTGTGGCTGGGAAGGAGATGAAGAAGCCGGTGAAGAAGAAGCAGTATGGTCATCATCGGGGTGAGCGGCCGAGGGAGGGCGATGGGCCTGTTCGGGTGAAGAAGCCGAGAGAGGGAGAGTTTGTTGGGTTGATTGTTCAGAGATATGGGGGGAATCGGATGGAGGTGCAGTGTAACGATGGGAAGGTTCGGAATGGTCGAGTGCCTGGACGGTATCGTCGGAAGTTGTGGTTGCGGCCTGGAGATTTTGTGATTGTGGTGCCGTGGGAAGATAATGATGAGAAGGCAGATGTGGTGTTTAAGTATCAGAAGAATCAGAAGAATGCTTTGAAGAAGGCTGGGCTTGTGAACGATGAGATGGTGAGTGGGTTCTAGTTAGTCTAGGACAATAATGGTTAAATAGAGCGTTTTGCACTTTTTTCAATGGCAAGATTTGAATTTACTGATGATACTTCTGACTTTCCGGGCAAGATGGAAACTAAGAGGGCGGTTGAGTATTTTGCTGAGGATTTTCTTGGTCAATTTCGTTGTGATCCCGGAATGGTTGATTTAGGTGTTAGGGGCAGAGGTATTGATGGTTCTCGCAATCTTGGTTTTTCTAGGGTTGCTACTTTTGAAAATGGCGAACTTGTAGAGCCTACTTCAGAAGTTTTTTTCGAATACCTACCAGTTTTAAAAGATGTTAGCGGATCTAAGAGTCATGTGAGGATGTATGTTCCTGAGAGATTAGTTGGAGAACATCGAGAGTATAAAAGTTTGGTTCAAGGTGTTGTTATGTTGGAGGCAATCAGTAGCTGGGCTCACGATAATGGCTCGTATGAAATTGATGATGTGGGTCGATTTGAGAAAGAGGATGTTAAATTTGATAATGGATATGGGAATCGTCCTAGTTTTCTTAAATCCGAGAATGGAAAAATTAATGGGCCTTTTACTTATTTAAATGAAGAGATTTGGCGACCCCAATCCTTTGGGGAAGAATTGCAAGAAATGGTTAAATCTGCGCCCTCTAAGCTTTAAGAGTTATAAGATTGGTTTTTTAATTTTCAATTCGTAAGGTTTTTGAAGTCTTAATTATAATGATTATTATGGAAGATATTGATTTTGCTAACGCTCGACGTTCGAAGAACGCTGGCGCAGGAAAAGTCTATGACTTTTCCCGAATAGAGAAGAAGTGGCAGAAGAAGTGGGAGCAAGAGAAGGCGTTTGTTGCTAAAGAGAAAAAGGGCAAGGAGAAGTATTATGTGTTGGATATGTTTCCGTATCCTTCGGGTGAGGGGCTGCATATTGGGCATGCTTTTGTTTTTAGTTTAGGAGATATTTATGCTCGGTTTCAGAGGATGTTGGGGAAGAATGTGTTGTATCCGATAGGGTATGATTCATTGGGTTTGCCTGCAGAGAATGCGGCGATTGCGGCAGGGACTCATCCAGAGGAATATACGAAGAAGTCGATTGCGAATTTTATGAAGCAGCAGAAGGCGATGGGGTGGAGTTATGATTGGTCTCGGGTGGTGAAGACCTCTGATCCAGAGTATTATAAGTGGGATCAGTGGATTTTCTTGAAGATGTTGGAGAAGGGGTTGGCGTATCGGAAGAAAGCTAGTGTGAATTATTGTTCTGATTGTGATACGGTTTTGGCTAATGAGCAGGTGGTTGGAGGGCGTTGTTGGAGACATGGCGATACTGTGGTGGAGGTGAGGCCTCTTGAACAATGGTTTTTTGAGATTACTAAATATGCAGATGAATTGTTGAAGGGTCATGAGAAGATTGATTGGCCTGAACGGGCGAAGACGTTGCAGCGAAATTGGATTGGGAGGAGTGAGGGGACGGAGATTGTTTTTTCTGTGGGGGGCAAAGGTTGGCCTGTGTTTACGACCCGGCCGGACACGTTGATGGGTGTTACTTTTTTGGTGGTGAGTGCACAGCACCCTGAGTTGATGGGTTTGGTTACGGAAGAGCAGAAGGGAGCGGTTGATAAATTTTTGAAGAAATTGAATAGTGTTTCTGAGAAGGATGCTGGATCGATGGATAAGGAGGGAGTGTTTACTGGGTCGTATGCAGAGCACCCTTTGACAGGGGAACGGATTCCTGTTTGGACAGGGAATTTTGTGGTTGCAGAGTATGGAAGTGGGATGGTGATGGCTGTGCCGGCGCATGATCAACGGGATTATGAGTTTGCGGAGAAATATGGATTGGAGATTACACAGGTCATCGAGGGGGATATGGGTGATGGGGCGTATATGGGTGAGGGGAAGTTGATTAACTCTGAAGGGTTTGATGGATTGGAGAGTCGAGAGGCGAAGGAGCATATTACGAATGCTTTGAAAATGAAGAAGAAGGGGAAGAAGACGGTGCAGTATAAGTTGAGAGATTGGTTGATTTCCCGGCAGCGGTATTGGGGGACGCCGATCCCGATTGTGTATTGTGATGCCTGTGGTGTGGTTCCTGTCCCTGAAAAGGACTTGCCTGTTGTATTGCCTAAGGATGTTACGTTTGGGAAGGGGAACCCGCTTGAGACGAGCAAGTCTTTTGTGGATGTGGATTGTCCTCAGTGTGGTAAGCTTGGGAGAAGGGAGACGGACACTATGGATACTTTTGTAAATTCTTCTTGGTATTTTTTGAGATATGCTGATCCTAAAAATGGGGGGAATCTATTTGATTCTCAAAAGGCTGCTTATTGGGCTCCCGTTGATCAGTATATAGGCGGGCCTGAGCATATCACTATGCATTTAATTTATATTCGGTTTTATACAAAGTTTTTAAGGGATTTGGGGCTGTTGGATTTTGATGAGCCTGCTTTGAAGTATTTTACTCAAGGGATTGTTAAGGGGGCTGATGGGGAGAAGATGTCTAAGTCGAGGGGGAATGTGGTTGAGCCGCTGGAGATGATTAAGATGTATGGGGCTGATGCTTTGCGGTTGTATCTTGTTTCTCATTCCTCTCCAGACAGTGATTTTGATTGGGATGATAAGGCCATAGGAAGTAGCTTTACTTTTGTTCGTCGGGTGTATGATTATTTTTCTGAGTTGAAGCCTGGGAAGTCGGATGTTCGAGTTGAGAGTAAGTTACATCAGACCATCAAGGCTGTGACTGCAGATGTTGAAGGGTTTAAGCATAATCTGGCTGTGATCAAACTTCGTCAATTGTTTTCTTTTATTTCTCGGGGGGCTGTTGATGTGAAGACTGCCCGGGCTTTTGTTCAGTTGCTTCATGTTTATTGTCCTTTTGTGACGGAGGAGCTTTGGGAGAAGTTAGGGGGCAAGGGGCTTGTTTCGTTGTCGAAGTGGCCCGAGGTTGATGAGAAGAAGATCGATCAGAAATTGGAGGCTGCTGAGGAGGCCGGGGAGAAGACGGTGAAGGATATCTTGCATGTGCTTGGGTTTGTGAAGGAGAAGACGGGTAATGAAGCTGAGGGGGTGCATGTGTATGTGATGCCTGCTGAGCTGAAATGGTTTGATGCTGCTGTTCTTAGTGAGAGGGTGAAGGTTCCTGTTTCTGTGTGGTCGGTTGCTGATAAGAAGAAGGTGGATCCTGAGGGGAAGAGTAAGAAGGCGAAGCCCGGGAAGCCAGGGATTTGGGTTCGTTAGAAAAGTAGCGAAATGATTAAATAGAGGTTTCTTGTATTTCTTTCATGTCTGCTGGTAAGCCTGGTGTTTCTCTGTGGAATGGTAATTTTCGGGAGTTTCTTTTTAGAGAGCCAGATGTGAGTAGGAGGCTCTTTGATCCTTGTTCTCATGAGGCTTTTTTTATGCTCTTAGAATGTCTATGATGGATTCTAATTTTCCAAGGATAGATTTGACCATGGAAAGGGTTCGTGATGGACGTAAGGATGATCGTGTTCGATTGTGGTCTGGAGAGCCTTCTCGGGATGAGGAGGGTTCTCCTGTTGAGGAAGATTACGAGAAGCCTGTTTTTTTATGTGGATCTAGGTTTGGTAGGCGGGATTTTCAGAGAACTTATCTTCAAAGGCGTGAGTTTGTTAGGTCTGATAATAATACACTTTATTATACTTTGCGAGATGATCAGGAGGGGATTGGTTGGTGGTTTCCTGGTGAGAGTTTTGGTTGAATATACTTAGATAGGTTTTTATAGGTAGGTTTTTCCGGAGTGTCATGCATGAGAAGGTCTTTGGACATTTGGGAATTTATCCTGATACTGCCGAGTATGCTTTAAGGAATCTCAGTTTGGAGGGTCTTGGGGGGATGGCTTGGAGGTTGAGGAGGGCGTTTCGTGATTTGTTTCTTGGAGTTTATCAGCATCGACAGCATACTGCAGGGGTCACGAGAGCAGGGTTGTGGTCTCAGGGGCCGGAGTATGCTCCTGAGGGGTGTGATA
>NYZR01000037.1 GCA_002687255.1 Candidatus Pacearchaeota archaeon
ATCAGATGCATATCTACCGTCCCAGCAATTATGTCCTTCAGTAACAGAGTGTCCACACATTTGACACTGTCCGTTCTTTATCATTTCTGAGTCGTCATCTATTCTCACAGCCATTATTCAGTCTCCCCTTTTTGTGTTTGATTTTTGAAATACTCTACCTTGCCATTCATTGACCTTGGTCCAGTTCCTGTAGTGTAGAACTGTGCAAAGTCCTTGGCTGTTGAATCACTCCAAGCAAATGGTTCAAGGATTTTGTTGAAGTCATAGTCATCCCCAAACTTTGCATTTGGATGATACTGCTCACAGTTGGTCCACTGCACATTGTATCTCTCTGCGGACCTCTTATCTCTGCCAACACCATTGTCACCCACAAAGTACAACTCATCAAGACTGATGCCAAAGTCCTCTGCAATCAATGCAAAGTTTTTGTCACCATGTTTGTGCTTTGTGAAATCCAGTGATTCATATCCATAAAATAGGAAATGATCACTGGGTGGCAGTTCGCTGTAGATCATCCTTTCGGAGGTGAAATATTCAGCAATGCCAATCTCTTTCAAGAGTCCCCACACTCTGTCTTTCCTGTGGTCATCAGTTGCAATGGCAATCTGGATGTTATTTGCCTCACACTTTTTCAAGAACTCAATGAGTCCTTTCCTTGCAGTCTGTTTCTGAAGAGGGTCCAATCCATATCCAACAATGGTCCCATAGCAGTCCAGAACTACAACTTTGATTTTGTCAATAAGATTCATGTCAGTCTCCTTTTATCTTATTTTCCTGATTTTGTTTATGTCATCAAGTCTGCCCCAGTGAGCCAGTTCTGCTTTTCTTGTATCCCAGAACTTTTTGTCATTCCGTGCCTCTTGGTGCAGGGTCTTGATCTCTTGTCTTTCCTTTTTGAGGAAATCATTTCTCCACTGTATGAACTCTGTATGAGATTCAAACGCATGGGAGATGTGCTTGATCAATATGTGCCTTGACCCATATTCATTTTTGTATGATACTGGATTCATTTTGCTGATCCTGTGTGCCTTGATCTTGTATGGATTCCTGTCTTGCGAATACCACTGCAGATACTCTGCACATGTTGGACCGTTACGATAATCAAACAAATCATGTCTGGCTGACAGGTATGTTTTACGTCCCCAGTCATCAGATGGCATGTGTCCTAAAACAACCCACATCCCTGATTTAAGGTTTGATTTTTTGAGTAGTGTCATGAGTGTCTCCTTCATTGTTACCTGTAAGGTAACAATAAAAACCAATATAGTGCAAGTTAATTCTCTCGACGAGAAACCCACCAATCTTGACCAAGACCTACATTTTAGACTCATTCCTTATTGAAAAGTTAAAAAGTTTATTCAATATATAGTATGGCAATGACACCAGTTGAATCAGAATAAGACTTGCAAAAAATATAGTGTACAGTGAGATGATGATGGTTGCCAACAGCATAACTGTGATGCTCTGGGTCCATCCCACAATCAGAAAGTCAGCCTCATACTCTGGACCATGTTTTGCAAACAGCAGATCAAACCTGTGATTGCCATCAATGAGTGTTTTGCTCTTGGACAATTTCATGTGTCCACTGTGAAACTTTTCTGGATTGTATCCATGATCAATCAGGCTGTTTAATACATGCAGATAATTCAGGGATTTTCTTTTGAACCTGACCTCTGCCCTGCCTTTATTGTATTTCAGCCACCAGTGAGGAAATATGAGCGTTATAGGCATACTCTTACCCAAGAACTCAACAGCATCTTCTGGGTCCTTTGTTTTCCAGAATCTTTTCAGGTGGACCAGTCTTTCATTCATGAGTGATTTTGTTTTTGCTTTTATGTCACCAAGTTTCAATCTGACAACAGTTCCTTTGTCTGAATAGTTACTTTGAAGAATCAAGTGGGTTCTACCATTTGGCTGTTTTTGTTTTTTAAAATTTGTCGGAGACATTCTTATTTATTATAATATTTTTTTTATTAAACCCTTGTATTATTATGTATTAAGAAAACTTAAAACCCCCCCATTAAATTATTTTAAAGGTGGGCTGTAGTTATACAGTAGTTATCCACAGGAATATTATGAGTTATCCACAGGTTGTACACATATCATTTCCTGTAGTCTTGTGGTGTGTATCTGTGAGAGAAGATATACTTTGCACACATCTCCATGAATGCAACTTTCCTTGTGATTCCCCTCTCATTACATATTTGATCAAGGTCACTAATTAATTGAGGTTCAATATTCCTAAACAAGATTTGACGTTTTGATTTGTCAACCTGCCTCTGGTATACTGTGCCCATGCTGTTCTTTTTTGTCATGCTGTTCTCCTTTTAAAAACTTGAATAAAAAAAAGGGCACATTTCTGTGCCCCTTTTCTTGGGTTGTTATACTTTGGTTTTTATGCCTGTGCAACAATGATCCCATTTACTTTTCCTCTAAAGAACTTTTCAGTGAACACATTGTGCAGAGCAAGTCTCCTGCTCATTGCTTGTGTTGGATCACTTTCCAGTTTGAGAGCCTCTGTGCAGGAATTGAACAATCCCCAGAGGTTATCAGTTGGGTGGTCATAGTCAGGCTTTTCCCACTGTTCAAATGCTTTGGACAGTTGGACAGGTTTCAGGATGTTGGAACCTCTCAAGAATCCAAGGATTTCCCAACCTCTTTGCTGTGTGATCTTGACACCCTTCATGTCCTCTGCATCCTGCAGGTGCTTATGATAGATGGTGGGTGCATTTTTCAATGCCAGTTCTGTGGTGGCTTTGATTGCATCCCATCCATTTCTGGTGTGCTTTTTTGCCATCACAATATCACCAGACAGATCAAGGTTTTGACAGATCATCACAGATGTGCCAAGAGCCACACCATACGGAAGGGTCTTGTCATATCCTTGCCTGTAAGCAATAGCCAGTTCCTGCTCATCATCTGAATTAGAAAAGGTGAGCATTCCAAAAAGCCTCTGACCTTTTCTTGCCAAGCCAAACACATTGTCTTTGAATGTGAATGAACTGTCCAAGATTCCCTTTGCATAAGATTCCACCATTGTGATCACTTCTGCATGGGGCGTTGGGAAAAAGGTGTCAGTTGTTTCTGGTACTGGTATAGCCCTGACCTCTTTCATTGTTGCTCGGTTTACGATTATCATGTTGTTACTCATTTTCAGTCTCCTTTTTGATTATGATTGATTATGATTGATGCAGTGAATTTAAAGATAAATATGATATATGCAATGCTTTATTTAACATTTAATTTTTGTATTAAGAAATGCACTACAACAACCATGCCAAACTATTTCAATGTGTTTTCTCTCCACGCTTGGTCAAGGTCAACATTGCTTTTTTTCTGGTGATTTTGTCGAGAGTAAATCCACGATCTCTGCCTAACCCTATATGATATAAGCATAAGAGGTGATCTCTCCGCTATGGCTCAATTAGACCCCTTCAGAGCCATTTGGCACTTTTTTGCAATATCATACCAAATCAGTGGTTTTATTACAGAAATGTCACATGCAATGGGGTGTTTCTGATCACAGAATTTGCCTTGTGACATGTTGTTTTATGTCACCCTTATATCATATTTATTAGTATATTGTGGCATGATAAATCATAATCAAAAAGGAGACTGAACAATGTCAAAGATAATCAACTGGGTCAAAACCAAACTGTCCAAACCCAAGTGGGATGACCTACATATCCCTATCCTGCAAAAGCCAATGCATCCCACCATGCCTGTATTTCATGGCAACTCCCATCAAAGGAGAGTGGCAAGGAGATCATGGGAAAGGGATCAGGCTCGGAAGTATCTGGAGCAAACCAGAGATGCAGGTAGTGAGGTGATTGAATAAGTTTCACCTGATCCAAAAACAAAAGGGGCACAGCAATGTGCCCCTTTTTTATTGCCATTATGATCAGGAGGTAAGGGATGGAGGGTGAGAGACGACCATAATGGCTGAAATGCCCTTCATTGGCTCATATACACCCTATAAAGCCACTTTCTTTCTACCTTTGGTATGAGGTGGGGCTATTTCTTTTTGGCAATCTTCTTGAGTGATTTCCAGATAATATCCAAAAGGATGTCATCTGCTTTCATTGGTGTCATTTTGACCAGTTTCTCACATACGAAGAAACCCAAGAGACACCAGTGCCAATTGCTTGTCAACCATGATTCCATTTTGCTCTCCCTGTTTAGGTTTTGAGTAGTGCAATAACAATGAGCAGGACCGTGAATAGTGCTGATATGAAAATACCTGCTCCCCTGTTATTGTTTGATATTTTCTCAACATCCCTGATCCTGTTGTTCTGGATTGCAAGGAGGTTGTCTATACTGTTAAGTCTTTGCATGTATTGATCATGGTGCAGGTCAATTTTCTCATCAATAGCCTTAAGCCTTACACCTTGTGCAACGGTCTGTTTTTCCATATCAAAGGATGAAGGCTGTTTTTTCATGCTGATGCTACCTTATCCAAAAGGTCTCCTTTTGTATCTCCAGAATTGTAGACCATATCATGCCTGTCCATGTATTCCTTGATCTGGGCTTTAGTCCACTTGTCGTTTGGCTTTGCCTCAAACCTCAATGGTTTTCCTGTATCTTCAATCACAATCAAATTATGTTTTTCAATTATACCAACCATAAATATTATCCTTTATTTTTGTAATAATTATCAACCCAACACTTACCACAATACATCAGACCAAGCCAGATTGAAATTTCTATGACTTCCAAGTATCCAAGATCATTCAATATGCCAAGATCATTCACCGCTTTTCACACCTGCCTTTCAAAAAATTGACATCATCTGTGAGACCATTGATCTGTTCCAGTGTCTTGTCATGCCTTCTGTCTGCTTTGTCATCAGACGTGTTCCACCTGTCAATCAACTTCACCACTATCCCATGCACCCCATCCTGTACAGATTCCATCTTGTGGATTGACTGCTTGATCTCCTCCAGATCATCAGTCTGTTCATTCTGGCTTTTCATCAGGTTCATGATCATGTAGCAAAAGAGGATAACAACAACTCCCAACACCCCATATTCCGCATAGAGTTCTAATGGCATTTATCATAGTTCCATTTTAGATACTGCTCTCCTGAACCACCCAAACCAGAACTTCATCTGTGTTGGTTTGTTCAAGACCAGTTTTGCGTAGTGCAGGACATTGAATGCAACAAGCCTGTCCACCTCAAGGTGTTCACATGCCCCTGCTGTCATCCTGCCAATGTATCCATCCATTGAAATCAGGCTGTCCTTTTTCCCTTTGTTCTTGCTGTTGGTTGCCTCCTGCAGAATTTTGACCCCTCTCCTGCCTTTGTTGACCACCATGTCAAAGGTTATGCCCTGCAGGTGGACTGGCAACATTTCGATCTTGTATTTCTGCCAGTAATATTCCCAGTAGATTTTGATGGCATCTGCCTTGGTCAGGTCCAGTATGTTGGTCTCTGGGAATGATCTCTTGGAAATACCAAACTTGGTTTCCCCTCCTGCATCATTTGGATCATTAACATATCCACCCTCATGCTCCAACACTTTCTCAACCTGTCTCATAAAGATTTTAGAGTATGTGAGATCAGTGTTCATCTATTCAGGTGGGTTTGCTACCGCCTCAATCTTTGCCAAGTCTGCCTCAAGTTCTGCTTTCCTCGCCTCTTGTTGAGCAAGATTGTTGTCAATCATTTCAATCTCCTGCTCAATCTGCCTGTAGGTCAAATTACTTTTGACCTTTGCAGGTGTGTGTTCCCTTTCAACCTGTGCATCTTTCCATGCATCTGCAGGTGGATCAGGCATTGCAGGTGCAGGTGTAGATTCTACCTCAACCAATTTGAATTTGTCAACTGCCATGATGTTCTCCTTTTTTGTTTGTGTTTGTTATTCATAGGTTTAATTTATTATGTTTGCTGAACTTGGTAATCAATCAGTAAACCATTTTTGAATGTTAATTCGTGTGCATCTCCCCTGTCATCTACAATTGCCACCATCTGTTGTCCTTCGCAAGTTATCCCTGCTGAACCATCTGCTGATAAGTAATCCCCTTTTGTCTGTATATCTCCCACTGCCTGTACATCACCATTAAACGTGGCATCACCTGCCGTGTCTAAGGAAAAGTCACTGGTAGAGTTGTTGGTTCTCTTGATAATGAAATACCCATATTCTGCTGATGGTGCATTGTCCATGCCAATTTTCCACTTTTCAGTTCCTGCCCTCTTAAACGATACAGAACACTCAAGAGAATTGCTTGACCCTGCATCTATATCCATAATTGAATGCATGGAACTATCTATTATAAATTGCGGATAAGACCCAACAGATTTGATTTGACCAGAAAATGTGCCACTCGTTCCTGTCAATGCACCTACTTGTATAGCATAAGTTGTATTAATATCACCGCTCCACTGACCTTGAGTATTCCATAGAGGAACTGAATCTGCCTGATTCCATGAACCAGTGCTGTTGCTTGATGCGTACCACCTTGCACCATAGGTTGCGTTGTTACATAATACAAATAATGAGTTATAAGTATTTGATGATTGATGTACCCAAGTTGAACCATCATAATAAATACCAGTCCCCATATATATGTTTTCATTGTGTGGCAACACACTCCAAACATTAGTATGATTACTCGCACCAGCTTGAACTGCAATTGCAGAGTTTCCAAGATCACCAGTTGTAATACTTAAACATTTATCTCTTGTCCCAATAGCAGACCCTAAATTCAATGCACCAGAAAATGTGCCAGTCCCATTTACATCCAAGTCCCCCTGCATAGAGAAATCTCCAGTCAGGGTGGAGTTACCATCAGCGTTAAATCCCTCACCCAGTTCTGCAAATCCTGAAATATCTAAATCACCATATCCTTGAATCGCTTTGGTTGGTTTTATCTGGAAACATAGGTCTCCCGTTGTGTTGGTTGTGCCTCCAGTCACAGCACCATCTTTGCAATGAAATTCAATGCCGTGTCCATATCCTTTCATCCTCATGTCTGCAAATCCTGCACTACCATGTGAGTTGGCAACCTCCCATGCATTACCTGTGCCAATCTTTGATTTTGTGTTAAATCCTATATGAGCATAGTGACCAGATTTTGTGCTTCCATAAAAACCATATCCCATGACTTGGTAGTTCACACCATCTGCATTGTTTAGGAGAAAATTTTGTCCAGTGAATGACCCAGTGGTCCCAGAGACCGCACCTGCAGAGATGTCACCGAAATTGGCTCCAGTGATGTTCCCACTCCCCCCACTTCCAAAGGTCACACCATTGATCACAACATGCTCACCTGATTGGTAATCAGAACCAATAGTCAAATCACTGCCCTGTGGTGCTTGTAATGATGGAGAAGATATTGTCCCTGCAAAAGTGGTGACATTGCTTTCTGATGTAATTTCCATGACATCCACCCAATCTTCTGCAGATGGGTCCCAACAATTAATTGCAAAATCATTTCCAGAATTAGGTGCATATAGTCTGATAGAACCACCACCTGAATTTGTGGCAGAGTTGGAGCCAAGTTTTAGATACCCTGAAACTCCAATGTCCCCAGACACTCCAACTGCAGGACCACTTGTTCCTGAATGACCCACTGCAATCTTTGATGATGCAGTCACTTGCCCTGCAATTGTTGCTATAGATTCACAATTTATTGAACCAGTGAAATTTGTAGTTCCAGCCACAGCAAGGTTTTTACTTTGTGTAAAATTTCCATCCTTGTCCCAATAACAAGCCAAATTTGTATTTGTACCTAAACCGCCACTTGCCCCAAGGTCTGGCATGTCAGTTGTTGAAGAGCCATACAGAAGAGCAAATCTTGGTCCACCGCCACCACCCATGTTGTATCCATTTGTCAATGCGAATTGTCTTGCATTTCCTGTCCAACTTCCTGTTGCATAAAAATGTAAAAACCCAACATTTGCCAGTCTTGTGTAAACACTCTGATCAGGGTATTCTATACTGTAGCCACGGATACTGACAACATCGTAGGGTTGAGCATCTCCAACCCCATTGCCTGTTGCACCATGACCCAGTTGTATTATCTTCCTTGTGCTTTCTCTTTTAGGTTCTATTTTAAGAGTACCCGCATCAGTTGTAAGATTACCATCACATGTAATAGTACCTGATGAGTAAACATTCCCAGCAAATGTGGCTGATTGGTCACCGCCATCTAATAACAATACATTAGATGCTCCTGCATAGAGTGAAATATTGTGGTCGTTTGAAGAACCTATTCTGAATGTATTTCCACTATGAGATGCAAAATACTGTCCATTTAATTCTAAATAATCAGTATAAAATCCATCTGCTGTAACATTCCCAGAAAATGTGGCGTTTTGGGATGAATCAAGCGTAAGGGCAAGAGTCGTACCGCCTGTCTTAAAATAAAGATGTCCATCTCTATGGTTATGTACCATGGCTTTAGTTGATGCGTCATTCTGA
>NYZR01000038.1 GCA_002687255.1 Candidatus Pacearchaeota archaeon
CCTTGAGATAGCGAGCACTGCCGAAACAAGTTCGGCAAGCCCTTGCTGCTCACACTTCTTGAGCGCAGCTTCGGACTTCGCTCGGTGTGGAGGCTCATGATCGGAGTGCCTCCACTGGCGTCATTCTTGCGGCTTGGAGTGCTGGGAAGATTCCTGCTAGTGCTCCGATTATTAATGAGAAGAGAATTGCGGCAGTGAGGAGAGGGTATGAGATTGAAACTCCGAAGGCTAGCCCTGGCATGGCTGTTTGAACGGCTGCGGCGGCGCCGAAGGCGAGGCCGAGGCCGATGGCGGCGCCGATGAGACCGCCGGCAAGGCCGAGGAGGGCAGATTCTATCAGGAAGATTGTGAGGATATGTTGGTTCTTGGCTCCGACGGCTTTCATGACGCCGATTTCTTTTCTTCTTTCGAGGACTGAGGTATACATGGTGTTTGCTATTCCTATGCCACCGACTACCAAAGAGATCATGGCTATGCCTACTACGATGATGTTGATCATGAGAAGGATTGTGTTGATCGTGCTTACTGCTTGTTCTGGTGTTTGGACGGTGAAGTCTTCTTCTCCCGGATCTAATTTCCTGTCTTTTCTCAATGCTTTTTTGATGTTTTCTGCTACTTTTATGATTTGATCTTGGTCTTTGACTTGGACAAGAAGCATATCAACTTCATCATCGATTTCCAAGAGATCTTTCATGTCTTCTTCCATCATGAAGACGACAGAATTAAGTTGGAATGTTGAGGCTTGTTCGAGGATGCCGACGACGTCGAAGGATTGGTTTTGGATGTTAATTGAAGATCCTATGCGGATTGGTTTTTCGAAGTCTTCATCTGCCTTGGTGAAGTCGTGTCCGACGATTACAGAACGAGCGTCGTTGTTCCTGAGGAGTCTGCCTTCGAGGGGTTTGACGTTTATGGATTCGTAGATGACGGCTAATTCATCTGGGTCTTCAGGGAGTGAGCCGATGTAGTGAAAGTTGGTGATGTCGTTATGTTCTACCGTGACGACCCTTATTAGTCGTTCAACGATGAGATCGACGCCGTTGACTTTTTCTATGACCCCTACGTCGTGTGCGTTGAGTTTTTGGACGGCTAGGGCTCCTGGAGGGCCGAATCCTGTTTCGGCGTTTTGGACTATGAGTTTGTCCGGGTCTAATGAAGAGAATTGTCCGGTGATTGCTGTTTGGAGGCCTTGTCCTAGAGAGATTAATGATACTACGGCCGCTATGCCTATGAAGATTCCGAGCATGGTGAGCCAGGATCGGATGCCTCTTTTTTTGAGGTTGGTGAATGCTAGATTGAAGAGGTCTTCGAACATTTACTTTCTCCCTTTTCTTTTCGTTATTTTATCGACCTTGCCATCCTTGAGCCAGTAGGTGGTTTTTGCATGGAGTTTGGCTAGGTCGGGATCGTGGGTGACCATGATGACTGTTTTGCCTTCGTTGTTGAGTTTTTGGAGGAACTCCATGACGATCTCTCCGGTGTGGGTGTCGAGGTTTCCGGTGGGTTCGTCGGCGAGGATGATGTCTGGATCGTTTGCTAGAGACCTTGCTATTGCTACTCGTTGTTGTTGGCCTCCGGAGAGTTGGTTGGGGTAGTGGTCTCCTCGATCGTGGAGTTCTACTAATTCTAAGAGATGGTCTGCTCTTGCTGAACGTTCGTGTAGTGGCGTATCCTGGAAGAGTTGAGGAAGCATGATGTTTTCTTTTGCTGTTAGGTTTGGGATGAGGTTGAAGCTTTGGAATATGAATCCGATGGTTTTTCCACGGAGTTGGGCGAGTTGAGATTCTG
This sequence comes from Candidatus Pacearchaeota archaeon, assembly GCA_002687255.1. Taxonomy (GTDB): domain Archaea; phylum Nanobdellota; class Nanobdellia; order Pacearchaeales; family GW2011-AR1; genus ARS50. The sequence goes on from NYZR01000038.1 coordinate 1,789, forward strand.
TTAGAGATGCTATGTTTTCTTTCTGGAGGGTGACGTTGCCTTTCGTTGGTGTATCGAGGGAGCCGACGATGTTCATGGCCGTGCTTTTTCCAGATCCGGAGGGGCCCATGATGGCGATGAAGTGTCCTTCGGTGATGTCGATGGAAATGCCGTCGAGGGCTTTGACGGTGTTGTCTCCCATTTGGTAGAATTTGGCTACTTCTTTGATGTTTAGGAGGGGTTTTTTGGAGGGGGCTCTTTTTTTTGGGAGGAGATTTTTGGGCATGCCTTGATGAGGGCAGGTTGGTTTATAGGGGTTTTGGTGGACTAAACTTTAATTTGGTATTGCGACACACTTCCCGATCTTTCCTCCGGGAAATCCGCCTCCAGAGATGCTTAACATTGAGTCTTTTTTGGCCAGATCTCCGATGTAGACCCCACCCTCAAGGATTTTATCACGGTGTTGCTCTCCTTCTGCGGGGCCCCCCTTAGGTGTAATCCCGTCCGATAGTTCTGCCCCACCCTAATGGTCTTTTCTGCAAAATCTTCTCCCACGAGGGCTATTAGATAGGCTGGATCTTCATGTGGGTTTACTGCCCTTCCAAATGGAATATCTCGAGATTGCATGAATCTTGCAGATCCGTCTTTCGAATGAAAGACTCCATTTCTTTTACTGCCAGGAAGAATCATTCTATCTAGCTCAACCTTGTTTAATGATCCTTTTTTCCAGAGATCATCTACTTTAGAGGCTCCTTCTGGGTCATCTATTACGTAAACTCCATCTGGAACCCATAGGGTTCTTGTTCCTGTATGGTATAGACCTCCTTGTGCTAAATCTGTTGGTTCTAAACATAAGATGCTTTCTCCTGCAGTTGCGAGCCTTGAACTCCTTTCTGATAGTTGTTCGGCCCGTCCTATGTTAGACTGCCCACTACAAACGGAAGGGGTTATTCTTTTTCCATTCAGCTGAATAGAAGTTTTCATAGTTTTTCCACATTTAGAAGGTATTTAAATCTTTCTATTTGTTATCACTCTTAAGTTAGAACTTCTTTTGGTGGTTTTCTTTAGGATTTTAATTTAGAGGGTAGTGACAAGATCCTGTGAGAGCGCCTTTCACAAGATATCCTTGCTGTCGGTCTCCTCCGAGGCGCATTTCGTCGATTTCTTTATTCATTTCTTCAAGTGATTGAGATGTTCCAGGGGTCATTGGGAGTCTTCCTTTTAACACTTCTCCCCTCGCTTCGATCCCTTCTTGATGATTTACTCTCCTCATTCTTATGACGGGGGCGTTTGCTTCTACGTCTTCAGGGCTTATTCCATGGTATTGTTCTAGTATGTCCGTTTCCAGAGTCCCTCCCTGTCTTAACATTGATGCCCATAGGTCTAAGGTGTCTGGTCTCCTTGTTATAGACACGCCCGCCGCTCCCGATGCATCGTTGAAGGCTCGTTGGCACCGATCACTCAAGAGCAGCTCTGTTTCTGGTTCTGCATGGAACAGTGGGTAAGACATGGCAATTGTCTCTGAAAGCGATTCTATGTCTACGCCAAATTCTCTTAATCCGAATCCTGCTAAAGCTTTGAGAGGGTTGTTTGTCCAGTCAAGAAAGAAATGTTCAATCCCCATACAGGGGCTTCCCCTCATGAGGGCTATTCTCTCTGCGTTATACAGACTCTCTCTTAGGTCTTTCTGAAAGAGAACTATTGACAGAGGGTGGGGGTTTGCTTCTGCTTGCATTTTTTATGTAGATTTCCAGGATTATTAAAGATTTGTGTGGGTTTGCGGAATGAGATTGTCCAAACGAAGACTTTTTAAACCTTCTTTGTGGGATTTGAGTATGATGATTCCCGTTCGGTGTTTTGGATGTGGTAAGCCTGTGGGCCAGCTCTGGGAAGAGTATAAGAAACGTATTGATGCTGGCGAGGACGCTGGGAAAGTGATGGATGAGCTCGGGTTGGATAGGTATTGTTGCCGAGGGACGTTGTTGGGGCATGCGGATATGTTGCCTGAGATTAGTAAATTCAAAAAGGCCTAACGGCCTTTTGACTCATTCAACTCCAGAGGAGTTGAAGATTTAAGAAGGCGTAAAATGATAGATAGAACGTATTTTTCTGGAAGAGGAGGGCTTGTGAGAAAGCTTCAGAGGTTTGTTTTTGATGTTGCAGATGCTGTCGGGTGGTTATACTTTATCCCCAAGGAATTGAAAGATGAGGGTAGAAGGAACTATGATCGGGTTTATGGAAAAGATTCTGAAAGCTAGGATAGGCGTGATTTAGGTTAGGGTTGTGTGAATTAGTTCTTCTTTCTCCTTAGAAAATTTTATGTCTGTTTTTGGAGAGAGGAAAGTTTATATAGACTTGTTTTGGTGTGTTATTGAAGACGGCCACAGTAACGTGGAAACGCCTGTTCCCATTCCGAACACAGAAGCTAAGCACGCTACGTCTTGGGTGTTAGTCTCCGAAAGGAAGCGAAGTCCGGATGCTGTCTTCTTTTATTTTCTTTCTCCATTATACAAATTCTTATAAATGATGATGTTGCCTCTTCATTATGGTTCCTGAGATTACCCTTAGAAAATTGTTGAGAGAGTTTGAGAGAACTGTGGGATATTTTGAGACTAACGGTGATGAAGAGGGGTTGCGATTAGTTGGTGAGACCAAGGCCGCTATTGACAGACATTACGAAGGTGCTGTGAACTGGGATCCTTTCCTTCAGCTAGGCTCTGACCCGAGAGCTGATGAGCTGGTGACGGAGGATGGTGTGCTTACACCTTATCTTGCATGTAATAGGAGATGTGGTGAATTGTTAGAAGCTTCTCAAAGATAGTTATTTTCTCATGCCAAGGTTTTAAAATGGTTGCTGTGTTAGTTTTTGTGAGTGGGTATGCCGGTTCAGAGAATGGGAATTCTCAATACCGTCAACCACACGATACTCGTGGGTATGCCGGTCGAGTGGATCAAAGATCCCCAATACCAGCATCCCCGAGACACAAGTGGGTATGCCGGAGTGGTCAAACGGGACGGACTCAAGATCCGTTAGCTTAGTGCTTACAGAGGTTCGAATCCTCTTACCCACATATGAAAGAGAATTCGAACGTGCTCGAGGAGGCGAGCTCCTCGGCCCCTGCAACACTTACGTGATTGCAGGAATCCTCTTACCCACATATGGGGAAAGTTGTCTTGATTTCCTGTGTTAGTAAGAAACGTGGTGAGAGGTCTAAAGCTCAGGAGTTGTATGTGAGTCCTCTTTTCCGGAAGAATCTGAAGTATGCTAGATCATTGCGTCCTGACAAGATCTTTATTCTTTCTGCCAAGTATGGGTTGTTGAACTTAGATGATGAGATTGATCCTTACAATACTACTCTTAATGATATGCGCTCTGTGGAAATTGAGAGGTGGGCTGATGGTGTTTTGGGACAGTTGAAGGAAGTGGCAGATGTTGAGAACGATGAGTTTGTTTTTCTTGCCGGTGAGAACTATCGAAAATTTCTCTTGTCTCATCTGAAGCATTATGAAATTCCTATGGAGGGCCTTGGGATTGGTCGGCAACTTCAGTGGTTGTCTCTGCAGTCTGGGAAGAGTGTTTGTGATGTGCTCCATAGCAAGCTTCAAGGTGTGAAAAGATTCTCTTTTCCTTTTGATGAGCGAGAGATTCCGAAGAACGGGATCTATGTCTTGTTTGAGAAGGGAGAAGGAGGTCATGGTGGGGATCGGATTGTTCGGGTGGGAACGCATACTGGGCTTGATCAGTTGAGGTCGAGATTGTTCCAGCATTTCTTGAACGAGAATAAAGATAGAAGTATTTTCAGAAAGAACATTGGGAGGTCGTTGTTGCATAAGGAAGGTGATCTGTTTCTTGCTTCCTGGGAATTGGATTTGACCACTAGAGATGCTAAAGAGCAACATGAGAGTTCTGTTGATCTTGATAGGCAGCGAGAAGTCGAGAAACAGGTAACTGCATATATTCAAGATCATTTTTCTTTTGTCGTGTTTCCAATTGAGGAGAAAGAGAGGCGTATGGATGTCGAATCGAAAATAATTTCTACAGTTTCTCTCTGTAATGGGTGCGGGCCTTCTGAGGGTTGGTTGGGAGGATCTTCTCCCAAGGAGAAGATCAGGAAGAGTGGACTTTGGTTGGTCAACGAGCTTTGGAAAACTCCTTTGTCTGAAGAGGAGATGAAAGAGCTTTCTAGTCTGCTGGGTAGCGGTAAGTTTTAAAGGATGTTTCTCTGTTTAGGTGCATGCACCCGTAGCTCAGCCTGGATTAGAGCGATTCCCTCCTACAAAAGATCGCCGTCTTTTGTCCGACAAAAAGGCGGAACTTTTTGCAGTAAGGAATAGGTCGAAGGTTCAAATCCTTCCGGGTGCATCAGGCGCACGTAGAGCAAAGCTCTCCGGCGACTTCAACGATGCCACTTTGAAGTATTTGAACACGCTCAAGGAGGCAAGCTCATAGCCTTCTCTCTGACTCACTATCGCTGCACACCTTCTCGCTTTGCTGCGAGGTTGCTCGCATCTGTGAGCAGAGACCTTCAGGGTGCATTTGCAAGGAGACTAATAGATCTCAAGGAAGTGCCCTTCACAAAGGGAAGTTTTTTAAACTCTTTGGGAACATTCACCTCATGAGCCAGACGTTACTGAGAAGAGAAATGCCTCAAGAGATTCCCCAAGCAGAATTTCAGGAATATCTTTATTCGCAGGATCCCTTGTATACCGTTCGTTATAGTGATGATGAAGTTCCGGCTGTAGATTATCCTGGGAAGTTGGCAAGGTTTCTTCACCATAGCCGTATAAGTTCTATGTTTGATGCAGAGGATGTTACTCAAGAAGCATTCATTAAAATGCAGAGAAATGCAGTCAACTGTCCCGGGAAGATTGTTAGGCATCCGAGAAATTTTATGGGTGCTGTTGTTAGGAACACCCATTTTGATCTTCTGAGAAAGTATGGCTGTGAGAAGGGGCTGATTCATCAGAGCCATGTGGAGCTGAGAGATCAATCGTCCCTTGAGTTTGCATCTCCGAACCGGGGACGTTCCCATTCCCCCACGCCTCTTGAACACGTAATGGTTCGTGAATTAAAAACTGTTGTTGAGAAGGAAGTTGAGTCTCTTCCTGCTCTACAAGCTGAGGCATTTACCTTACACGTTTTAGAAGGCAAAAAGTATGAGGAGATAGCAAAATCTACAGAGGTTGAAATTGGCACCGTTATTTTGAGAGTTTATTATGCCCGTCGTAAGCTCGAGGAGCCTCTAAAAAAAATTTGAAGTGGAAGATTAGGAAGGTTTAAAACTCGTTTCTTTTTATGTTGAGTAAGCGCAGTTAGTTTAGTGGTAGAATCTCTGGTTTCCAACCAGATGGCAAGGGTTCGATTCCCTTACTGCGCATTTGCAAGGGAACTAACACGCTCAACGAGCTTGC
>NYZR01000039.1 GCA_002687255.1 Candidatus Pacearchaeota archaeon
AATCCTGAAATGGTGGCCCAACGACTGGGTGTTCTGGCAGACATTGCGATACTGGACCGCATCACAGGACAGAGTATTACCAAAGAAGCAGTGGATTATGCTCGAAACCGTCATAATTTAATCTCTGAGGCAGGTTTGGACGAGGAAGAAAGCGCGGAGGACAACTTCGTGCTAGAGGCCGCTGCGAGGGCGGGTATAAGCGAGGAGGACCTCCTCAGTGCCAATGCCCACAACTCTGCCTTCCTTATTCCAAACCCGATTAGGGCGGTGTTCTCTGAGAACTTCATGGTGGACGGGTACGTCAATAGCGTGACGGTTTCTTTCCAGAAGTTCTCTCCAGAGATGATCCCCACGGTGGCAATAGTGGACATCTCTATGCACGCCATCTATCAGGGCTTTGCCCGCAAGAAGACCATCTTCAGCGACCTGTTGAAGATGCAAGCGTCTGAACGGTACCCCCCACCGGACGGCGAGGAGGGGGACCCACTGGCAGATGATCGGAAGGCCCCCGCAGCCACCTTCGCATCCAATCTGCAAGAGATCGGCGCTCGGCACCCACGGGTGCTCACAGGCATCGACCATTCCCCCCCACAATCAGAGGGTTGGATGGACGCCGCTGGAGACGTGGCCGACGCCGTCGTCGCCGGTCTTACGTTCGGTTTCTTTGGCTCGACCGATGGTCTCGGTGATAATAAGATTCCTAGTCCGTCCTATACAAGGTTGAGCAAGCACAAGAAGGTAGAAGGCACTACCAACAGTTTCAAAATGCAAGATGGAATCACCTTTACACCAATGTCCTACTTTGGGGAGGGCACCCGTGCCTTGGGAACGGACCAGTCCTCCGAGAGTCTCGGTCCTCATATAAAGAGGAATATAGGCAAAAGTACCGATTACATTAGCAACCTTTCAGCGGAGACCCACATGGGGTTGTCTATTCGTGCTCGACTGAGGGCTACCTCCAAGCCGTTGTTGGAGCGGCTTGTTGGAGGAGGCGAGGGGGGCATGACGGACCCTAACAACAACCCTTACGTCTCCAGTAGTGCGTTCTTCGTTAGTTGGTCCGCCGAGAGGCGTAAAGAACTGTTTGCTATTGGATTGGAAAACAGTAGGGTTACGGGCGGCGAACGGGATACACTCTGGCAGCAGTTTGCTGCAACCTCACCCGCGAACCTGTATACACGCTCGTTTCCCATTATCCAACTGCCCGGTCCCGGGGAGCAGAGGTACGGTGACTTCGTGGATATGTACTCGTTTGTCTACAACGACTTGCGAGTCACCAACGATAATTGGATATACTGCGCTGACTATGAGGGCAATAAGTGGCAAGAAGCCGACACGGCGTACACGCTGGCGTCAGGTTTCTACATTGGGGATGATCCTTTCCCCGAGACCCTCACCATTGCGGCCAGTGTCGGTAACGGTCATGTCGATTATCCTGTGGAGTACCAGATGAGGCTACTCTTCCGTACTTTCCTGCGCTACCGCGAGCCTACAAACGATCAGTCTTACACTGTCAGTGACACCGGTTGGCTGGCGATTCATCCTCGTGACGAGAACACCCAGTTGATGAAGGAAGGGGACAACTTCATCGTTGCGAACAACAGGGACACTGCTTTAAATGGTGATCTAGCAGGCGTCAACGTCGGTACCGGTCTGGATAGTGCCTACCCATGGTTGACCGATCTTGATACGAATCTACACTTTGATGGACAACTGGATGGCGCCAGTAGCGGGGCCTCAGGCACTAAGTATTTGCGAGGAGATCATTCACCGGATGGCCGGTGGATCACTAGCGAGGGGATTGTCACCTGATGGCCCTACTACCCTCTTCTCGTTATTCACAGGTCACCAACGCCTCGGGACTTGCCGTCACACAACGCAAGGCACGCTCTGCGTCTCGGTATTTAACGGTGCTGTCCAAGTCCGGGCAGACCTTTCAAGAGATCGCTGCTATTCATTTGGGTGACCCCGGGCTCTACTGGCGTGTTGCCGATCTGAACCCGCACGTGTCCTACCCTGACGAGATTCCCATGGGGACCCGTCTGCGTTTGCCGCAGGTGTAGCCGTGCCCGTCGTAAACCGACCGCAGCCGAGCACCACACCGCACACAGTAGAGGTGAGCATTGACGGTGTGGGCCTAGACTACAACACCGTAGAGAGGGTAGACATCAGCCTCAAGTCCAACGAGCACGACCTAGCGGTCCTCACCTTGGCCGGAATCTCCCCACTGTCAATCACGGACTACATAGACCGCCCAATCAAGGTGTCTGTGTCGGTTCCCTACGGCGACGGGTTCACCTTCTGCGGGTACATCAACCATGTCCGACCGAACCACAAGGCCGCTAGTGGTGAGGTGAACCACAGCCCCTTTCAGGAGGCACACCTGTACTGCCTCGGGGCCAGTTCGGCAATGCGCGGTAAGAAGAACAAGGTCTGGAACGACTTCACGGTTCTGGACATGGTAGCCGACATGGCCTTTGACTACCACCTCTCTTACTCCTGCCCCAACAGCACCCCCACCATCCCTCGTCAGGTGCAGAGGGGGAACTCGGACTGGGAGGCCCTTGTCAGGGCGTGTGTCCAGTCAGGTCTGTCCGTAAACGTCCATGGCACAGAGATTCATGTATGGAGCCCCCCCGATGCCATACGCTATGGTGCTCCCTCTGCCTCGTTGACCACCATCAAGTCCCCCGAAGGGGCGTCCTTAGCCCCCGGCCGTATCATGGAGTTCGATGCCTCCTTCGGCACATACCATGCGTACGGTGACTCTAGTAATGAAAGCATCTCTTTGATTGATGACACAGGTATGCTAACAAGTGCGTCATCGGATGACCTCCTCGGGAGAAACTCCTACGGCACAGCCCTGTCCTCGGGATTGGTGAACGTGCTGCCCGTGGAGGCAACGTCCCTGAAGGACGCCAGACGTAAGTTGGCGGCAACCAAAGCGTACTCCGATGCCTTCGTTGCGACCGTCAGTACCACCGGGGTCGCCGGGGCCATCCCCGGTAGTGCAATCCGCATTGACGGGTTCGCCTCTGAGTTCGATGGGGTGTGGCTGGTACGGTCTATGGATATGAAGTTTAATCGAGGGCATTTCATCACTGAGTTCACGTTGGGCAGGAGTTCCATGGGCGATGTCTACAGCGGGTACAGCCCGCTGGACGCCTACAGCCCGGCCCCACCACCGCTCCTCCAGACCGACCGGTGGAAGGCGTCGTTGAGGAGGTCCCATGTCTACTCAGCCAACTGACTCTTTATACAACTCCTATGCTCAGATTCACCGGGCAGTAGTCCAGTACTCCAGCACTTCCACGGGAGAGATTCAGGTAGTCATCCCGTCGGTGACGGGACTCACCACCTCGGTACCTGTCTCCTACTTCGGTAGGGAGGCTCACCCCTTTGAGAACGACTGGGTGGTACCCAACGTGGGGTCCTCCATCGTGGTCTGCCGTGAAGACGAGGACTACACCAGCGTCTACTGGATGAACACCACCTACAACCCGGTGCGTGCTGACGTAGGTGAGGTGAACCCCACAGACTACAACTTCGGTCCCGCAGACTCAGAGTCAATCTTCGAACTGTCCGACTGGGCAGGCCATCCCACATCTGCGGGCCTGTACTTGGGCTCCATCTACATGGGGTACCACACAGGCTCCAACGGGTCTGCCGGTTGGAGGACCTACATGGACTACACCGGGAAGTTCTACCTCGGTGGTACCAGTGGGTCTCTTCAGTGGGACGGTACAAATCTTGCCATCACGGGGTCTATCACTATCGCAGGATCGTCTTCAGCACTGGTAGAGGATGAAATCGCAAACTCTGAATTGGCTGGAGCCGCAGGCCGCACACATATCGGCTTGCCTAATGTGGAGAACCTGAACGCTACGGCGATCCGAGAGGGAACCACGCAGACCCACGTGGGCTTACCGAATGTCTCTAACCTAGACCCCGAAGCCCAAGCCGTGGCCGGTATGACAACCGCTGACGTTGAGATCACCGATGGGCACATCCGGGCAGGACAAACCGCTTTCAACAGTGGTACAGGGTTCTTCTTGGGTAAGACCACTAGCACTGTACCGAAGTTCTCCGTGGGTAGTTCTGACAACTACATGACATGGGACGGTTCGGCACTCAACGTCAAGGGCAGCATCCGTATTACAGGATCATCTACGACCCTGACCGAGGATAATACTCTCAACATCAACACGGATGCTAGTGATGTTGAACTTGAGAACGTCTCTAACCTAGGCCCACAGGGGCAAGCAGAAGCCGGATTGATCATAGGTACCGAGATCACTGGTGGGGGCATCACGTTGGATGGAGGTGGTGTTATCAAAGGTGGTCAGACGGGGTATGACTCGGGCACCGGGTTCTTCCTCGGCTATTCCAGTGGGTACAAGTTCTCTATTGGCAATGCTGGCGGCAACAAACTCACATGGGATGGTTCAGCACTGACCATCAAGGGGGACCTCACTGCTGGAACGATTGGTATAGGCACCAACAGTGAGTTCTCAGTAGCCTCAAATGGGCAGTGGACTGTTGGGCCAAACGGCACTACGAAACTACGAGTGCAGCCCAGCGTGTCCAGCAACTTCATCTTTAATAACGCAGCAGCCCTTGAGTTCTACGAAGGCTCTACGGTGTATGGCTACATACAAGGTGATACACAAGCCATCAATCTGTTTGGAGGGTCTGCCACCTTGACCGGCGTCCTCATGGGGTCAAGCGACAACTACGTTGGGGTCTTCCAAGAGTGGACCGGTAAGACCTACGGCGTTGTCTTGACGGCTGTTGCGTCAGGTCACAACAAGATTCTGCTGAACGCCACTACGGGTGTAGAGATTTCCTCCCAGTCGGGGACTCCCCCTACAGGGGGCACGCTGTACAACCATAACGGAGTCCTCAAGTGGAACGGGACTGATTTAACAGAAGTCGATGGCGGTAATGCTGCTACTGCGGGTAGTGCAACTACTGCAACTACCGCAACTAACGCCAATAATGTGGCGGTGACTCTCAACTCTAGCACCAATGGTAACTATGCAGTACCCTTCCTATATCTCGATGCTAATGCGGATTTTGCTTATATCCAACGGGATTCCAGCCTTACTTATAATCCTAATTCCAACAGATTCAGTGCTTCTGGATATTATGCTGGTACTAGTAGTGCGACTTCGATACCATTTAAATCCACTAATACTAATACTTCTTATACCGGCACTATGAATCAACTGTGGTGTTATAGGACTGGCTCTCAATACTTCTTTGCTCGGTGGTACTCGGGACCCTCAGGTTACGCTGACTCTGAGTTTAAGTTTTATGGTAGTGGTTGGGCATATGCGGATAGTGGTTGGGATACACCGGCTACCGACTATGCCGAGTACTTTGAGTGGGAGGATGGCAATCCATCTGATGAAGATCGTCGGGGGATTTGCGTAACGCTTGTTGGTAATAAGATTAGGCCCGCAGTTGAAGGTGAAGAGATCGTAGGAGTCGTTTCGGCTGTTCCGGGGTTTGTTGGCGGTTCCCAAGACGGCCAATGGCAAGACAAGTATTTGCGTGACGATTACAGGTCGTACATTTTGGAAGATGTTGAAATGGTTTGTTGGACAACAGTGGAGGAAGGGGTAGGGGAAGAGGATGCTGATCATTCTTACCCTGTCGATTCTGTTCCTGAAGGAGTTGTTGTTCCTGACGATGCCGTGCAGTACACTTCGGCAGAGCGTATTCGGAATCCTGATTGGGATGAATCATTGGAGTATGTGGCACGGAGGGAACGGAAAGAGTGGTCACCTATTGGGATGATGGGTCAGTTGCGTATGCGTAAGGGGCAGCCCACTAGGTCATCTTGGGTCAAGATACGGGATATTTCTGATTCTGTTGAAGAATGGCTGGTCCGGTAGCAGTATGTATAGACTAAACTATAGGCAGTCAAATCAAGGATAGCCACATTGGAGGCATCGTGAGTATACCAACAACCAGTAGCAGGGTAGACCTGTCACTACTTCATCCGCGCTTTAAGAAGCGTCTGGAAGCGTTCTTCGATGACCCGAGGATCA
>NYZR01000040.1 GCA_002687255.1 Candidatus Pacearchaeota archaeon
ATATAAAACCATCAACACCTGAACGAGGCCCCTGTTCAGAATCACTCACACCATCCCCCTCATCACCCTCAGAACCACCACTCTCCGAGCCACCCTCTTCACCCCCTTCAAAACCACCTCCCCCGACATCCTCATCCCCCACAAGAGCAGAAACTTCCTTGGAACAGAACGGAACAACCTCGAGACCACTAAACGTGACCGTGAAATCAGGAGGATCGTCATTCCCTTTTTGAGACAAAGTAAGAGACGCCAGATCTTTCAAAGGAGACTCCTCCGACCAAATCTCCTCGTCATCCACAGACACGACAAGATTCCCCTCTCTCTTCTCAGCCCTGAACAAAACACTATCCCCATTCTCCCGAACCCCTCCAGAAGAAGAACACACATCGCTACACACCTGATGTCTCCAAAGAGAATCGCCATCCTCGCCCAACTGGAAATAAAGAGTCTCCCCCAAACTGTCCCTCAAAACCAAAGCCCCTCTCTTACTTCCCCCCGCATCGGGAGCATCCATAGCAATCGAAACAGAAATCACAAAATCCTCAAAGGGCTCCGAAAACGTCCGGGTAGCCGTGGGCCCTGTCCATCCCGAGAATCCAGAACCAGAGAAAACAAAAGATCTCTCAGAAAAAGAGATACTGGCCCCCTGTTGATCCAAAACAAAAGTTTCCTCTCCAAGAGAAAGACTCTCATCGCAGACACCCAAAAAAGTCTCCTCACCAACAACCCGCTCAGCAGCCCTCACACAAGATTGTAGCTCAGCCTCACACGCACGAGCAGATACGGCAAGATCATCACCAGCGGCAAGATTAATATCCTGCATACAAACACCATACTGATCACCACAAGAGGCCTGTGGCTGCTCAGATCCAGGACTCAACCTAATATCTCCCCCTCCAAACACCGCCCAAGAACCAATCCCCAACCCCACCACCACAAGACCAAGAACAATCCACAACCACCTCTTCTTATGATTCCCAGAAACCTCCTTGACTTGCCCCTTCAGTTCAGCCCCTGTCAACACACCATGCTTCCTCCGCTTCTTCGCCCTCACAAACAAGCGAGCCACGAACCAGACAATTAACAACAGCGCAAGTCCGCCAGCTCCCCAAAGCAACATGTTACTGGAACCTCCAGGACTCAGCCCAACATCAGTAGAACTCGATCCCCCAAGACCAACAAACAACAACATCCCTGCCCCTGTCAACAACATCCCAACGATAAACCCAACCCAAGCATATCCCACCAACGTGGAAATCTCCCATCGCTTACCCATCCTTCTTCACCTCCTTTTTCTTGGTGTCAGCGATCCACAACAACCCCTGCTTCAAATCCGCAACCATCCCTCGTTCCTCAAGATAACTCAGAATAACATTCAACGTCTGATGCATAACCTTCGTCGGCAGCCTCCTCTTCAATTCCTCACGACTCACAAACCCCTCAGCAGCTTTCAACACATCCTCGACAGCCAAAACCGTCTTCAAATTAGGGTAATGAATCACTTTGTCCATAATGATGAGAACGCCAGCTGCACGCAACAGGCGTCTTTTCTGCCTAAATCTATATAGAATCATATATAAAGCTTTCTAAAAAACCGAGATTCCACCAACCCCTTATATAAATACATATAATCCATGATACAGAAATATCTATTATATACAATTATATAAACCTAAACCAATAAAAAACTACAGCAAGGGAAAAATCATCCAAAGCCATACGCAACATACAAACCAGATACATTTTTATACAGAGAGAACACCGAGAAACAATGGGAAATCAGCTAGAAATGGGAGTTAGTAAATTCAAAAGAACACTCAACCAAGAAGAGCTCACAACAGATCAATTAGAACAAGTAAAATTATGGCTAGGACAGGGTCTCTGGGCAGAGCAAGGAGGATCAATCTCACAATATGAACATCATGTAAGAAAAGTATTAGATAAAATAGAAAAAGCAGACTTCTACAGAGGGCAATTAAAAATTGCATACCAAATGCTCTTAGAGGAAAACAAAAAAGAAAACCCCTCCAAAGAATTAACATTAACACCTGAAGAGCAGAGCGATCTCTTCATCAGCGCAGAATGTCACATCAGAAGAAATGAAGATCTCTTCAGTGAAATATATGAATTCGCAAATGCAGATTTGATTTCAGATACAAGCTTACCCCAAGCGATATCATGCATAAGCATACATCAAACAGACAGAAGGATGGAAACAGTTTGGGGGGATATGATGATGAGAAGGAACCTAGATTCCCCCGATCAAGAAAGATGGAATCCTAATGGGAATGGACAGATACAAGGATACAAAGGATCATGCCTCATGCCTCAAAATGGAACAAATACAATCTCACTCGAGGAAGTAACAGAGGGATTTAATAAACTAAGAGGGGATGGTGCATTTGTAAAAATGTCCCCCTATATAATGAGAGAGATCATACATTCTGCAAGAGTGGTAGGAGATACAAGGGTTCTGCAAGATAGAGAGGTAGTCATACAGGCTATCCCTCAAGAATATAGAAATGATGTAAGAAAAGCCCTTGATAGTAAGTGATCTAGCCCGTATACATCGGCCCGACTTCCATCCCTGCCTTCGCCTGCTTCAAGTAATAATCCTCGATCTTCTTATACCTCTTAGCCGTATCTTCAGAAACCGAAGGACGCATCTTCTTCAGAGCCTCTTCAAAATCCTTTCTAGCCACTTGCTCAGAATCTGGGTTCTGACGCAAAGCAAACATCGCTGCCTCCCTAACGAGACCCTCTAAATCAGCCCCAACAAAACCAGCAGTCTGTTTCACAAGCCAACTAAGAGAAACATCTTTCGCTAATGGCGTATCTCGAGTATGCACTTTCAGAATCTCTTCCCTCCCCACCTCATCAGGAACATCCACCAAAATAATCCTATCAAACCTGCCTGGCCTCAACAAAGCAGGATCAAGCATATCTGGCCGGTTAGTGGCCCCAATAATTGTAACATCCTTCAATCCCTCAAGACCATCAATCTCTGCCAACATCTGGTTCAGAACACGCTCAGTCACCTTAGTCCCTTGCTCAACACCACGTCTCCCAGCCAAAGCATCCATCTCATCAAAGAACACCACACACGGAGCTACTTGCCTCGCCCGCTCAAACACTTTCCGCACACCTTCCTCAGACTTACCAACCCACTGACTTAACAAGCTAGGGCCTTTAACCTGAATAAAGTTGGCTTCCGACTCCTTCGCTACCGCCTTCGCCAATAGCGTCTTCCCAGTTCCAGGAGGCCCATACAATAATATCCCTCTCGGAGCCCTAATTCCCAACCTCTTAAATCGATCTGCAAACTTAATCGGCCATTCCACAGCCTCCTTCAACTCCCCCTTAGTTCCAGTCAAACCACCAACATCCTCCCAATTCACATTAGGCGCCTCCACAAGAACCTCTCTCATCGCACTAGGTCTAACTACCTTCAAAGCAGAATCAAAATCCTCTGGTTTAATAACAATCTTATCCAAAACTTCCGGAGGAATAGGCTCATCCTCCTCAAGCTTCAACTCAGGCAACAACTTTCTCAGAACATTCATCGCTGCCTCTTTCGTCAACGCATTCAAATCCGCCCCGACAAATCCATGCGTCCTCCCAGAAAGAGAATCTAACATTTTTGAAACTCCCTTCCTCCTCACGTCAGAATAGAAAGCCTTATCAATAACACCAACCTTGATTAGATCATCAACTATAGAAAGAACTTCGTTCTCGATACCTTCAGCCTTACGCTCAGAAAAGTGCCTTCTAACATCAAGGTCGTCCCAGACACAATCAGACCTTTCAATGGAAGCCAAAACAGAAGTAACATCCTTAAGAGTTTCCTTGTAAGACATCGCCTTCCTGATTCCCTCTAACTTTTTGATTCTACCACTAAGCCCACCAAGTTCATTAATAACCTTCCCAATAAGAGAATCATCCCTTTTAGCCTTAAAACTTTGTAACTCACTAAGCTCAGAATCCAACTCATCCCTCCTCATCTTAAAATTATCAAGATATGTATCAAGCTTTTTCGAAAGATCCCTTGAAGCAACGCTTAAGTTAAATTCACCAACCAAGGGCATCCCACGAGTATGAATCTTCAATATGTTCAGCCGACCGCCTTTATCAGGAACAGAAATGCTCACCTCCCGGTCAAACCGCCCGGGCCGTCTCAAGGCCGGATCAACAGAGTTAATTCTATTCGTCGCCCCGACCACAATAACTCGACCACGTCCCTGAAGACCGTCCATCATAGTCAGCAACTGCGACACAACACGACGCTCAACTTCCCCTTGCACCTCCTCCCGTTTAGGCGCAATCGCATCAATCTCATCAATAAACACAATCGTCGGCGCATTCTTCTCCGCATCTTCAAAGATATCTCTAATCTTCTTCTCAGATTCCCCATAGAACTTGCTCATGATCTCTGGGCCATTAAGTAAGATAAAATTAGCTTCGCTTTCATTAGCCACTGCCTTCGCCAATAGCGTCTTCCCAGTTCCAGGAGGCCCATGTAGAAGAACGCCTTTCGGAGGCTCCACACCAAGACGCTCAAAAACCTCTGGATGCCTCAACGGTAGTTCAACCATCTCACGGATCTTCTTCACCTCTTCAGTCAAACCACCAATATCCTCATAGGTCACATCAGGAACCCCATCATCAGAAACATCGACAGCCTTATGGTGGATCTGCACCTCAGTATCCTCATTCACAAACACCGCTCCTGAAGGAGAACCAGACGTCACAACAAACTTAATTTGCTTAAACCCGGAAAAGCCGCCACCCACCTGACCACCAAACGGATCAGCCCCACCAAAAAGATCATTAAAATCTCCAAAAATATCAGACAAATTATTTCCAACCATCGCCCCCCTTCTCTGTGATCCACCAAGAGAGAACAGATCTCCACGAACGAAAGCCCTCCCCAACAAAGCTGATTTGAACATATCAGGATCTCCTTGAATCATCACGCCTGCCTCTGCAGGAGCAATACTGATAGACTTAGCCGGCCTCACAGTAGCCTTCTTTACTAAAACAGTTTCACCAACACTTGTCCGAGCATTCCTACGAATCAATCCATCAATCCGAATAATTTCCTCACCAACATCAGCTGGATAAGCTCTATCCACAATAGCAACGCTCTGATTCTCTCCCTGAATAGCAACCACATCCCCTCGAGAAAGACCAAGCTTCTTCATAAGTCCTGGATCGATCCTTGCCACGCCCTTATACACATCATCCTGCAAAGCCTCAACAACCTTCAACTGCACCTCATCATTTTTCTGGACAGCCATTATCTGTTATCCTCCACCCTATCAAACTGACCAAAACGCATACTCAACCGACCAAAGTCTTCAAAACAGAGCTTAACCATGTGATTTATCATTGAGTTATCCCTAGATGAATCACGCTTGAGGCGTCCTCGCCTCAATGTATCATCCATATCTCGTTCCATCTGTTTGTGGGTATCATTAATAAACCTAACGATCTCCTTCGGAATACTCACCGCATGACTGTTCCCCACAGCACGCAACTTCACAGTAAAAGTCTTCCCCTTCAGATTCCCATACTGCTCAAGAGCAGCCTGATCCGACGGATGAATAACCTCAACCCCGCACTTCTTACATGCCACAGAACGAACTTGCATCCCCTTCTTCTCAACCCTCTGTTCCCGCATCTGCTTATTACAATTCTTGCACACAATTTTCTGATCGAATATATCTGCCATGTTATGTTGATTCCAAAATGGCAGGCCTAAGGTCACAAGACCTTCATGTCTACCATGTTGTATATCCGTTCGTGTATACACATCCATATATAAGCATTTCGGTGACAGAGAACAACCTTTAAAACCTTTGAAGTGGTCGCCAGTTCAAAGAGCTCAAAGATTTGTTCTTGCAAATCTTTAAAACCCTCTCCGCTCTCCTCCAACCGAAAAAGAGACCATGCCCACCAAAACCCAGAACCAAAAAACCAGACCCCTTAGGGACGCAACCCACCCAGAAACCACCTTCAAGAAAGACACCCCAAGAACAGAAACCCTCAAAGCCAACGCCAGAAAAACCAGCGTTCGACAAGGCATCGCTAGCAACCTCTCCGTGGGATTAGGAAATAGCCAGATAACACCGTTCGCCCTGGCTCTCCAAGCAACACCATTCCATATCGGCCTACTCAGCTCCTTCTCCAGCCTCGCTAATCCGGTAGCTCAACTCTACGGGAGCCGCCTAATGGAACACAAACCAAGGAAGAAAATTCTCCTCACCTTCATGCTCTTCCAGTTCCTGATCTGGCTCCCCATCATCGGCCTCGGTTACCTATTCCTCCAAGGCACACTCACCCCCTACCTCCCTCTCGCTCTCATCGGCCTCTGGCTTCTCTTCTCTGCTGCCGGGGGAGCCATGGCTCCGGCCTGGTTCTCCTGGATGGGCGACCTCGTCTCGGCAGATCATCGTGGCAGATACTTCAGCAAAAGAAATCGCCTCATCGGAACGTTCGGTCTCATCGCCTCACTCACAGGAGCAATCCTCCTAGACTTCTACAAAACTCGTGGCCTCGCCATCATAGGATTCATAATCTTATTCGGAGCGGCCGCTACATTCAAGCTCGTCGCCTGGTTCTTCCTCCATCATCAATACGCACCACAACTCAAACTCCGTAAAAAATACTACTTCTCCTTCCTCTCTTTCATAAAAAGA
This sequence comes from Candidatus Pacearchaeota archaeon, assembly GCA_002687255.1. Lineage (GTDB taxonomy): Archaea > Nanobdellota > Nanobdellia > Pacearchaeales > GW2011-AR1 > ARS50. The sequence continues at coordinate 6,699 of NYZR01000040.1, forward strand.
TTTGATAACCTCGGCAAGTTCGCCACTTACCGTGCCTTCCTCAATCTCTCGATAGCCATCGCAGGCCCCTTCCTTGCTGTCTACATGTTGCAAGAACTAGGCTTCAGCTACACAACATTCATGATCGTCTCCCTCTCCGGATCCGTCTTCTATCTCTTCTTCTCCCCGCTCGCAGGAAAGTTCTCAGACCGCTATGGAAACATTAAACTGATTTGGATCGCCAACATCCTCTGGATATTCACCCCCTTGCTTTGGACATTCCTTACAAAACCGCTCCACCTCATTATGTTCCCAGCACTCATCAGCGGCATAGCCAACGCATGTTGGGTCATCGCTGTCACCAACTTCATGTATGACTCCTCATCGCAAGAACATCGTGGTCTGTGCGTTGCCTACTCATCAGTTCTCATAGGCGTGGGAGCATTCATTGGTGCTCTAATAGGAGGATACCTCATCCAATACGTCCCGGCAATCCTCTCAAATAAATACACAACCATCTTCGCCCTCTCAGCTGCACTGAGACTCATCGTCGGGGCCTCATTCCTTCCAAAGCTTAAGGAACAAAAACATACCAAACGCCTACCTCCAATGCGAATCCAATTCAATCATCCGTTCAAAACTCTCAATGCAGAAATTGGTTGGTTCCGACACGTATTCAAATAGGAACGTTTAAATACCACTTCTAAGTGAAAAAATAATGAGAACGGTTATTCCATTGATGATGGCAGGTCTAGTCTTACTCCTCATCCCAATCCGAGCAGACGAATCAGTGAAAAATGATTTCTTCCTCAGGAATCCATTTCACTGCATCTCTTCAAAAGAAAGAGAAAACAATTCCTACATGCACTGCGGGGACGAAAAACACAGACCAACGTTCACCTACATCGGAACAACCGACGAAGACACATTCCATAATAGAAAAAACAAAACCCTTGGAGATCTCACCGGAAACAAGAAAGATGAGATGAGGATAAAACAAACCGGGGGAAGAACCACCTCTTGGTTAAAGAGAGATGTGGGGAAAAACGAAGAAGGAAAAAGAATCTATCAATTCGAACCATTGGGCTATCCTGCAATAGATTTCGAAGGAGCTCCAAAATTCAGCACAAAATTCAGACACGGGCAGCAACATGGATGGTATCACCACCAAACACCTTTGGTGAGATTCACTAAGCACGATGAAAAAAGATTTATCCTCATCTACGACCAGCCGGATAAAAAGAAGCAAATCCACGTTTTTATCCAAAAAGAAAAGAAGAAGAGCTACATCCCAGATTAATTCAAACTCGCCTGCTCCTAAGCGTCGCAGTAAATGAAGAAGCCGGAGACGGGTGCGCCACAGCGATCGAGGAGCGATGTGGCGCAATAGAAGATGAGAGACACAAAGTCAAGACCTGAGCGAAGCCCAGCTATTTCAAGGGAAGGGATCGTAGGGGGAAACTCCAATCTCTGCAGGAGTTGGAGTCGCCGAGGAACTAGTTCCTCGAGCGCTGTTAGTTCCCCTACAACGCCATGATCAAGAGGCGAGAAGTTTATTTGGGATGTAGCCAAGAAGAAGTAAAACTTTATTAACCTCTCTTCCCTCGAAAGATCTATGTTCTTTAACAATAAGAAACCCAAGAAAGAATCATGCCCAGACTGCGGCTCGAACGTAGACGCCTCCCACCAATTCTGTGCCTTCTGTTCATTCCCCCTAAAAAACCAAGCCAAAGAAGCCAAAGACTATGGTCTTCTCGGTCGCTACGATTCTTCTGAGGATTCCCTAACTCAACAAAGCGCCACTCCCGGGATCACAGATAAGATTATCAATTCGATGATATCCAGCGTCATGAAAAGCTTTGACAAACAATTCCGAGACATGGAAAAGGATCTAGAGAGAGAAATACGCAAAGCTCCAGAAAACGCAGAAATAAAACAACTCCCAAATGGAATAACAATCAAATTCGGCAACACACCTCAGGCATTATCCTCACAGAAAAAGAAAGCAGCCCCTAGGAAAAAAATCACAGAAGACCAGGCCAGCCGCCTAACCAAACTCCCAAGAGCTCAGGCAAAATCGTCCGTCAAGCGTCTTTCTGACAAAGTTGTCTACGAGCTCGCCACACCAGGTGTCCAAGATCCACAAGACGTCTTCGTTTCTAAGGTAGAAACAGGATACGAGGTCAAAGCTATCGGCACAAAAAAAGTCTATGTCAATACGCTCCCAATCGAACTCCCACTACGAAGACTCTCCCTAGCTCAAAATAAGCTTCTAGTAGAGTTCAACACACAAGAACAATAATCTTCCCAAAAAAGAAAATGATCGTGCCCGGATTTGAACCGGGGACTTCCGCGTTATCAGCACGGCGCTCTAACCTGGCTGAGCTACACGATCTCGCTCATCCAAACTCGAAAACGTTTATAAAACTTTAGATCTCTCTTAAAACAAGCGCCGGTGGTAAAGTGGCATTATCCAAGCTTCCCAAGCTTGTGTCCCGGGTTCGATTCCCGGTCGGCGCATATGCTCTCTTTAGAGAGCATAGCTTAAGAATCGAGCACGGCGGGTTCGATTACTGCAATCACGTGAGTGTTGCAGGATCCGCAGAGCTTGCCTCTGCGTGAGCCCGGTCGGCGCATGTCTGTCCACAGATGCGTGAAGCTTCGCAGGCGAAGCCGAGAAAGCTCGCAGCGATAGTGGATCAGACAAAAAGAAGAAAATCAAAAAAGATGACACCGAAAAACACCATCCTCAAACCCCTCATCCTCCTCCTAGGCCTAGCCATAGGAATAACCATCACACTCCATCTCTTCATCATCACCCCAAGCAAACTCCTCGGCCTCATCATCAATCCTGGAACACTAGTCATCCTACTCACAATAACAATCATCCTCTTCTGGGCTAAAACCAATCCCAGAACTTAAAATCTGAAGCAACCTCCAGTTGCGAAGAGTTAAAGTTTGGTAACCAAACTTTATTAACCTCCACCCCCTAAGAATAAAATGAAAACCTTGAAAGACTTCTGGAAATTCCTCAACAAAGACACTTGGCAATCCTGGCTCGTCTCTCTAGTCTTAATAGTCTTAATCATAAAAATCATAGTCTTCCCCCTCCTCTCCCTGGCCACCGCATCCCCACTACCGCTAGTAGTAATAGAGTCCTGCTCCATGTGGCACGAAGACAATTTTGAAAACTGGTGGGGCAGGAACGCAGTCCAATATGAAACCCGGGGCATAAGCCATGACCAATTCACCAACTTCCCCTTCCGAGACGGCCTCAACAAAGGAGACATCATCTTAGTCAGCAATCGACAAACTCAAAAAGTAGGAGACATCATCATTTTCCAGCCAAACCCTGAAGCCACAGCCAAACACCCAATCATCCATCGCACAGTCTCAACAGAACCTCTAAGCACCAAAGGAGACCACAACGCATTCCAATTCAACACAGCCAACAATCCCCAAAAGCTAGACGAAACCAACATCCAACCCTCTCAGATCATAGGCAGAGCAACCATAAGAATCCCACTCATCGGCTGGTTAAAACTCATCTTCTTTGACCTGCAAAAACCAGAATCGCAGAGAGGGTTCTGCCGATGAAGCGCTGCAGAAATTTCAAAACTCCCAAAAACCTTAAATACAACCTCTCCCTTCCCACGGTTTATGGAATTCTGTGGTAAATGTGGAGGAATCATGTCTGTGCAAAACAACAGATCAGCTTGCGCTGCCTGTGGAGCCAAGACCAGCAAAAAGATCAAAGTCCAGGCCTCAGAAACAGTAGAAAAGCGCAACCAAATAGCAGTCATCAACGAAGACGCCAGCACCACCTACCCTGAAGTCGACATGACCTGCAAAAAATGCAAACACAAAAAA
>NYZR01000041.1 GCA_002687255.1 Candidatus Pacearchaeota archaeon
CTCGGGAGGCCCCCAGAGCCTGCTTTCAGGCGTCTTGGTGATTGATGCGGATCTATGAGCTGAGGGCTGCGTGGGGCACAGAAGACCCCCTCTAAAGGGTGGCTATGACCCCGCCCGATAGCCCGCCCGTTGCTCCCCCACTGTCTTTGCCGTATGACATCTGTGACAGAGGGGGCCTACGTTCTCATCGATGTCGAGGCCACCTGAGGCGAGTGGGGTGCGGTGGTCAATTCTGATGAGGGGGGCGGGGTGGTAATCACCACACCTCTCGCATTCAGACCCTCCTTGCCTGTTGATCCTCTGGCGGAGTCGTGCGGCAGCCCCATCGCCGGTCGCCATGCGGCGCTTTCGGTTCAGGACTGAGCCCCTGTCCCAGACACGGCGGACAGCCCGCTCATGTTCGGGGCACCGGCTCTTTCCAGGCGGGGTTAGCCGCTGACAGTCGAGGCAGGGTCTTCGTAGGCGCATGGTGGCATCGGCGCGTAGCCGGTCATCATCAGTTGAACCAGATGGTCAATGTCACCGAGGATGCGGTCGGTGGCTTCTTCAGCAGCAAGGCGATCTGGTTGTGGTTCAGGGTCTGACATGGCGTTTCTCGATAAAGGCCGGAGGACCGTTTCAACAAGGACGAACTGCCGTCGCCCCGGCCCGTTAGGGACGTGTGTCTACGGTCATTTACTCAGTGAAAATGGCCAAATCGTTCAGCCGGAAACGGAACCGGTGGGACCCAGAGGCAGCCGAGCCCCACCGGTTCTCTTAGTCCTCTTGGACCAAGGGGTCGAAGGCGGACACCACTTTGTGGTTCCACAGGGCGATCAGGTCGGTCACGATGTCAGCGACAAGGAGCCGTACCTGACGTAGGACGTGTGCCCTCTGCTTGCGTCGGGTCGGCACTTCGGAGATAGCGGCCAATACCAGTTCGATGCCGTGGGTGCCCTCGAAGGAGAGATCACCGATTCTGACTTTGGCGTCGTCGCCCAGGTTGTCCTGCACATAGTGGAGACACGCCTTCTGGTCATCCGTGGTGAGCATGGACAGGCAGGCCCGGACATCCTCGGCGTTCTTCGGTGTTGGCTTCTGACGCATCTCTTCAACAGCAGCCAACATCGCCTCAGAGGTGGTCTTCCCGTAGTCGGCCAGTGAACTCACCGCCTTGATCTCAGATACCAAGACACGGGCAGCCGATGACATAGCCATTGCCTTCCCTGCAAAGGAGTTCCGAATGACGAAGTGGTACGGCTGGTCTGGGTAGCCCTTGTCCGCATCATCGACAGTTGCTGTCGAGCGACCATGAGCACTGGCCCTGCGAAACATCTCTGTGGCGTCCTTGGCCCCAGCCAACACAAGGGGAGGCATCTCGAAGGGTTCCTGTTCGGTCAGCGCCTCAGGAAGCCCGAAGTCGCCCCTGTACTTCTCGATCAAGTCACTTATCCCGGCCCTGAGAGCGGGGGTGTGCTGGAGGAGGTAGGCGTCCTCATACCCGTGCGGGTTGTCTGAGAGGAACACCTCGATGAGCCCGGCCCGTGCCAGTTGACGGGCAGCGTTGGCCACCGTCCTCAGCCGGTTCTCATTGCTCAGATCGGGCACCGTTTCGGCCAGCGTGCAGTAGGCGGTTTCGATGGCCACAGCGAGACTGTGTCCGGTGATGACCCGCTTCCCACCCGAGGCCTCGGAGAGGAGCCGGAGGATCTGGCGTTGAACCTTCCCATAGCGGTGGCGACGCAGCAGCGCCTCCCACCATGAAATGTGAGGAAGCAGGGTGTAGGGCGTACACCATGGCCTATAGGGAGCCTCTATGTGATCGTCCGACGGCCGCGGGAACTGGACCTCCTCGAACCGGACATCGGCCTCGGTTCCTTGTTCCCTGTCTTCATCGTCGTAGAGGATTCTGGTGAATTCGCTCTCGTATTCGATCTGGTAGGTCCCATCACCAACGTCTGTGTCGGTGATGACCCCCAGAGAGGCCGGTTCCCTCTGACCACGGGCGATCTCCTCTTTCTGAGCCTCCACCCAGTCGGGGTGGCCCCGCTGTTCAGTGGTGGGAGGTGCTTCAGGTGTTTCGGTCGTATTCATCTGCCTCTGTCCTTTGCTTCAGATACCAGTCCTCACCCAGTTCAAAGAATCCTTCACCGAACAATTTGATCTTCGCCACGTCGTTGGAGATGGTGGCCTTGGACACTCCGAGGGTGTCGGCAATCTCCTGATAGGAGCGTTTGCCGTCCTCACCAACGGCCAACATCTCAGCGACCAATTTCGCTCTCTCAGGCAACTCGTTGGTCTCAAGGACCGAATCGAGGAAGGACCACTGGTAGTGGTCCTGCGGATCTGCGCCAGTTGGTGTGGGATCGGGGATCATTTCGTAACGCTCTTTGGCGAGCCCGGTGGTGTGGTCCATGTCGCTCTCATCAAAGAGACTCAACTGCTCGTAGTTGTAGGTCGCCCATGCGTCACGTCGGCGAGGGGTGTCCACTTCGAGGGCGATCACCTCGGCGGTCTCACGTTGCTTGTCCTCGTCCTCGGGGTACTTGGCCTTGGCGATGGCCCATGCACGTCGGAACACGCGTCGATCCCAGTCAGAGAGGTCGAAGAATCCGTCGGTGACACCCTCGGAGTCCTGCCAAGGCCTCCTCCTGTAGGTGCTCCAGATCACCCAGGTGGGCTTGTCCACCTCCTTGGCCTTGAGTCTGGCGGAGACCCTCAACTCGATGAAGAGCGCCTCGTACTCGTCGTAGTGCGCCCACTCATCGAGGAAGCCGAAGTAGCCCCTCGTGTTGGCCAGTGCCTTGAGGGCCTCTCTGATAGCGGCCCAATCATCTTCACCCCAGTCTTCTGGTGCGTGACTTACCTTGATACCCATAACAGTCTGTCCTTAGTTGCCGTGAGGGCCGACTGCCTTCGTCCCTCTGATGTCAAATGCCAACGATGTGATTCTATAACCGTACCGCTGCCCGGATCAAGTGGATCGTATTTATCCGAGAAGCCCAGAATAGCACCCGCGCGTCACGCGCTCAGACACCTTTCGACAATTTCTTTTGTCCTACCTGTCGGCGGCCAGCATGGCGTGGGCCAGTGCAGCCCGAGCAGAGGTGACAGCGGCTTTCACTTCCCGGCGTGCCTTCTTGAGGTTGCCGTAGCGACGTGCCCTTCGTGGGTCGGTTGCGGCCTCGCCAGTCGGATCAGAAATGCCCGAGGATCGGATCGTCACCCCCTCGGACCTGCCTCCAATTCTGACCGCCTCGGCGGAGGCAACGGCTGCTGGGTAGATCCGGCGTAGGTCGGCGATCACCGCTTCGAGGTCGTCCAGGTGGAGTAGGACGTGACGGTCAGGTGTCCTCAAGATGTGGTCTCCGGTTCGGTTGTTTACCCCTTCCCTTGCGCGTGAGGGGGCCGGGGGCGTTCTTGCGGGTCTTTCCCTGAACAAGGCGGTTCACCATCGGTTGGGCCGCACCATCACCGAGGACGAGCCGGGCGCAGTCGCCTTGGCTCCAACGGTCTGAGGCAACCAGATGACGGATGGCGGCAACCTCATGTTCATTTGGAGGCTCGATGACCTGAGTCCTGCCGGATGCCGCCTTGTCAGCGGCGTTGTCAGCGTGGGTTCCAAGTTCGAGATGGCTCGGTCGGACACAACTGGGGTTGTCACACCGGTGGCGAACCACCATGCCGTCCGGAATCGGCCCGTGGATGAGCGAAAACGAAACTCGGTGAGAGTAGAGGTGCTCCCCATCGGGTCCGTGGAGCATCCCGTACCCAGTCGGCAATCGGTGGCCTTGCCACTCCATGCAGTCGTCCGACCGTGGGTCGATGGCACCAACCCTCATCCAGAATCTGGTGGTGAGCGACACCTCGCTCGGGGGTGTTTTCTTAGGCACTGAGCGCCTCCATGGGTTGATAGGCGTGGCCCCACGACGGACCACACACCTTGGCCTCGGCTACGAGGGGCACATCGCCCAGGTGGGCTGCCATCAGGTCAGCGATGACCATTCCGAATTCCTCAGCCACCTGCTCATCACACTGGAGCAGGAGTTCATCGTGAATCGGCAACAGCAGTCGATCACCGTGGCCTGCCCTGTGGACCTCGATCAGCGCCGACTTGAAGATGTCGGCGGCGGTCGCTTGGCAGAGGTGATTGACCAAGGTGAACTCGCGGCCCCTTTGCGTTGGCAGACGCCTCCCAGAGGGGGTCGTCGCTACCCCACCGTGGAATTTGGCCCTGTCAATGGTCGTCCTCGACCACCGGGCCAAGCGTGGGTAGGCACGATCAAGAGCGGTCATTGTCTGTTTGGCCGCCACATCGGTCACCCCGGTCTGGATGGCCAGTCTCTTGGCACTGGCCCCGTACAACTTGGCAAAAACCGCACTCTTGGCGAGGCGACGCTGCCCCGAACTGAAGCCAGCCCCATAGAGCCGTGCAGCCACCGTGTCGTGGATGTCGAGCCCTTGGCCGAACGCCTCGATGAGGGCACCCTCACTGGCCAAATACGCCATGACCCTCACCTCGATCTGTCCGTAGTCCACTGCGACGATTGACTGGTTCGGGTCAGCGATCAGGCAACGCCGGACTCTCCAGTCGTCGGTTGGGAGTTGCTGGAGCGGTGGATCGCTGACGCTCATGCGCCCCGTGCGGGCACCGAGGGGTCGGATGCGGCAGTGAACCCGTCCATCGACAATGGACTGGTCGAGGATCGGACGGACGTAGGTCGTGGCGGCCTTACCGGCGGCCTTTGCCTTCTGGACGACCCTGGCCAACGGGTCATCAATCCCGTCGAGAACCGTCTTGTCCATAGACCACTTCCCGGTGGCCGTCTTCTCGGTGAGTTCAACGCCCCGCACCAGCAACGCCTCGGCGATCTGTTGAGGAGCGTGGATGTTCTCAACGCCCATGGTGCGGGCGGTGGACTCGGCGGTGGCCTGCTCGCCGGTCAGGTGGGCCAACGTGGAGCGGGTGTGGTCACGGTCAACCCGGATGCCTCGGGCAGTCATACCGGCACAGATGGTGGCGACCTCATGCTCGAACTTGGACAGAGCCTCCAACCCCAACTCAACAATTTTGGGAGCCAGAGCGTCATGGAGCCGGAAGGTCAGAATCGGGTCGATCCCGGCGTAGCGAAGGTAGGTCTCGTCCTCCAAGGCAATGTGCCGCCAGCCAGTGACCATGGTCAGCCCGAGTTCCCTGAAGCGGGCTTTGAGGGCTGCCTGCCCGTCGATGGCACCGGCACCCAGGTAGTGGTCAGCCAACGGCTTGAGGCCGTGGCCCAGCCCACCGTCCTGTTGCGACCTCGGATCAACGAGATGGGCGAGGATCGAGGTATCAGTCGTCAGCCCCATGACGTTCATAACGTGCCCGGCGAGATGGTCGTCACTGTCGCCCATAAGTAGGTGTCCTAAGACCACTGCATCAAAGGCCGCATTGTGGGCAATCAGGCTGAGGCCGCCGTAGGTCAACTCCTCGATCACGTCGGGGTGCTCATGCGGATCAAGGACCCATGCCTCCCGAGCGTTGGCCAACTGGACCAACCGTGCTCCGTCGTGGAAGTCGAGGCCCTCGGTTTCGGTGTCGAATGCGAGGACCGGCTCATGCTGTAGCCACTGCCACAGGGCAGTTCGGTCGTCTTCGGTCCTCACCGGGTAGACGACTGCATCCTCCAACGGGGTGCCCAGAGGTGGTGTTCTCATCGGGCACCGCCTGATGACGAATGCCGAAGTGGAGGGTTGCCCCCTAACTCTCTATAAGCCAAAGCCCTATAGGAAGTTGGTAGTGAACTAGGCATTTGGTCATTCGTCATCCCCACGATCCGCATCTGTCGCCAGCCGGATACCGACGAGATGGATGCCGTCCTTGCGTTTGACCTTCTGGACGGCCTCGACCCGCTCAACAACGGCCCCATAGAGGGCACGGCGGGACCATGAGCGGACGTTTTCCTCAATGCACCAGTCGAGGTAGGCGGCCATCAGGTCGGCACCCAGGATCGACCCGTCGTCATCAGGAACGATCACCATCCCGATGAATCCGGCCAGTTCGTCGGATGTGTGGCGGTAGTTGCGGCTGGCCTGTTTGATGACCGGTGGGTCACCGAGGCCGCCCTCGTACCACTGGCGTGCCCCGTCAACGATCCAGCGAAGGATGCCCGGTGACTCGTCCCGCAACTTGGCGGAGAGCCACGGGTCCCGCTCATCCTCAGTAAAGAACCGTGTCCAGTTCGACAGCCGTATCCGTCGCCAGATTCCCTCGTCGGCACCCTTGATGCGGGGTGCCGAGTTGGTGGCCATCACGATCAGGAATTCGGGCTGGAAGGACATCTGGCTTTTGTAGAGATTTCTCGCCGCTACCAGATCGCCCCCCGTCGCACGCTTCAAAACGCTCTCCGCCAGCGTGGTGTTCGCTTCGCCCTCTTGGACGAGGCAGAGCCGCTTGCCCCGCAGGCTGGCGAGGTCAGCCGTTGATGATCCAGGTGCCCGCTTCTCAAAGGCCGAGAACGGCACCACCCCACACAACGGCCCGAGGACGTGGCCGATGGCGTTCCAAAATGCCGACTTTCCGTTGGCACCTTTGCCGACGCAGACGATGAGGCACTGCTCCACTGTCTCGCCGGTAGCGGCGTACCCGCAGACCCGCTGTAACCATTCGACCATCTCAGGCTGGGTTGGGAAGATTTCGGGGAGGAACTGATCCCATCGTGGGGCCTCGGCGTCAGGGTCGTAGTCGATGTCGAGTCGGTGGGTCAGCCAGTCGCCACGGTCGTGGTCCCTGAGGGTGCCCGTGCGTAGGTCGATGGTCCCGTTGCGGACATTGAGAAGGTGAGGATGTCGGTCCAACTGGGACACCGGTACGGCGACCAACTTCTCAGCTCGGGTCAGGGACTTGTCGAAGTTGGGGTCGTTCTGACTGCGGGCTGCCCACGACTTGAGGGCGTCACCCCGCTCAACGAGCGTGACGTTGGCCGTGGCGTTGCCCTCGTCTACGAGCGCCTGCCCCTCGGAGAGCATCTCGTAGGTCATCGCTGTGAGCCAGTGGACCGCTGAGTTGAGTTCGTCCAGTTTCCACTGGCCGCCCTCGTAGACGAGGCGTCCGATGGCCGGGCAGTAGGCCAGATCACCATCGCTGCGGTCGATGAGGCGCTGGGCGTTGCCTTCGTGGGAATTCATGTAGGTGCGTACCGGCAGCGGTGGTGGCAGAGCCACGGGAGGCGTGAGGACAAAAGGGGGTGCCGCCCTCAGGCCCAGTGAATAGGAACGGGGAAACGCTGCCGGACTGCTCTCACGCCATTCGGTGACATCACCGATGTCGTCGGGCAGGGCGAGCACCCGCACGTCGAGTCCAGCCTCTGTCAGGGCGGTGCCCATGACCTCGTTGAAGTTGCGTCCTGCACGGTCAGCGTCCCCGGCGAGAAGCACCACCTTGTCCCGAAGCCCGGCGACGATGGTGTTGATCGCACCGGAGGCCAGAGCGGTTCCTCGAAGGAAGACAGCCGAGGTTCCGGCTGCCCAGGCGGTGAGCCCGTCACCGGGACCCTCACCCAACTGGAAGTAGTCGTCGCCGTGGTCGTGGGTGAGGACACCGAGTCGTGCCCAAGCGTTGTCATCGGGGTTGCGTAGCGAGCACCAGCGGGTCGGGTCGTCGGTCAGCGCCCTGCCTTGTAGTCCCCGAGGTACCCCGTCGAACCCGTCGAGAGGGACAGTTATTCGTTCCACCGTCCGCCATGAGAGCGGCACCCAGTCACCGGTTACAGCGGTGGTGGTGTAGCCGAGGTTCAGCCGGGCGGCCTGCGCCTCGCTGATGCCCCACCGCTCGGCGGCGTACTCGGCGGCAGGGCTACCGGGGTAGGCAGCGGCGGACTCATCAATGAAGGTCCGCAGCCATGCGATCTGGTCAGAGGTCGGTGGGGCCTTGGCTCCGTTGGTGCCCGAGGTGACCACCTCACCACCGGCCTCGACGCTGCGGAAGTCGGCAACGGTCAACCCGATGGCATCAACGATGTCAGTGAAGGCACAGCCCTGCGAGCGGCAGGTCATCAGGACCCGACCGTCAGACTTGAGGGTCACCCGCAGGCTCGGGTTTGTATCGCCGTGGACGGGGCAGATGGTGAGGTAGCCGTCGCCGTCAGGTTGGGCTCCACCCAGGCGGTCGAGGATGTCGGTGAATGTCGTCAATAGGCCCCCTCTGTCCAACTACTCACTCAGAGAGATCCGCTATTTCGGTCAGTACCAAGGCGAACGTCCGAAGGTCCATCACGACGTATCCGTCCTCAACGCCGTGCTCCCTCTTCTTCATTACGGCTGCACCCCACCGGCAGCCCTTGGCCACCGCCCGTGAGTTGGCGTCCCTGACATTCTTTGACAGGTCTTGCTTCTGGCGGTCCCTGCATTCGAGAGCCCAGTTCGGTAGTCCGCCGATGTCGCCGGGGTCCTGAGGTCCGCCGGGGGCCAGCCGGAAGACCTCGGTGAAGCCCTGATCTCTCAGGTACTTGGCCACCGAGTTCTCCCAGCGTGTCCCCTTGGCTTTGGACGGGTTCGCCATCAGGCATCAACGAGGGCTGCCTCAGGGGCAGCACCAGTGATGGCTATCTGGGGCTTGGTATAGGAAACGTGCTTGCCGCCCTTGGTGGTGAAGTCCACCCCCACGATGGCCAGCGTGGCCGTGGCCCTGCCGTCGAAGTCGGCAAGTGCCGCCTCGATGTCGGAGATGGGCGGCTGCCAGGTCCGGCCTTCCTCCATCTTGTCGGCGGTCCACTTGGGATCACCCATGGCCAGTGACCACGATGAGGACTGGAACTTGCCCAGCCCAAGGTCAGGAAGAGCGGCCAGTCGGAACGAGGCTTTGACTACTGGCTGGCAGGCAGTGCCGTTACGGGCCGCAGCCTTCCAGTCGGCAAGGTTGCCCACCTGTTCAGCACAGGCGCAGGGGCTGCCCTTGTCATCGGACTGCTTGCGGCCATTGCATGACCTGATCGGCTGGTCGGAGCGACCCCACAAAACGTATTCACTGCGGACTGACTCCAAGATGATGTCCAACACCTTGGCGTCGGACAGCACTTCGAGTTTCTCCTCAGTTTTCGTTTCCCATTCAGAGGGGCTGCCTCCGAACTCGGCGGCGAGGCTGTCTGCCACTTCAGGGTCACCGCTGGTGAACCGCCAACTGTCGTGGGCCATTGGACGGCCGTTGACCAGTGAGCCCAGGCGGGCTCGGAATGTGTAATCGTCGGCCCCGAATGAACGTGGGGCCTCATCAAATATTGCGTGCAACACCATTGAACTTCTCCTGTTATTTGTTGTCTGGTTTGAGGGCCGCCCCGAGGACGCCCCGCTTTGTTTCCGAATCCCACTGATGAACAGTGAGAAGGGACTTGAAGACCTCGAAGATGTCCTCGCCGATCCGCACGGGGACCAGTTCGTAACCTTCGGGTCGAACGTGAACGACGGCAGCGGCGGTGACCGGAGGGATGGGTCGCTCGGTGCCGTCGGGTGAGAGCAGGTAGTCGCCGAATGCGTAGGCGGTGAGTTGGAGGCTGGTCTCCTCGTAGACGCCCTTACCGCTCTTCAGATCCATGACCAACTGGTCACCGTCGATAGAACAAAAGCCGTCGGCGGTCCCTGCGTACTGGTGGGCATCGCTCCAGACCGTGGACTCCACCTCGGAGAACGACGGCTGCCAGTCATCCAAGAACTGGCGGTAGGCATTGACCCACGGTTCGATGTCGGGGTGGACGAGACCGGGGTCCTCGCCCCGGTTCAGCCCCTCGGCGACGGCGTGGACCTGCGTGCCGATGTCAGCCGCCGCTCCCGA
>NYZR01000042.1 GCA_002687255.1 Candidatus Pacearchaeota archaeon
AGAAACAATGTCAGACATCAACAAGCGCACCCGATAGGTCGTGGCCCACTGGTACTCAACATCAAACTCAATATCAGCAGTGTTGTTGCCCGTACCCACCAGCGTAAGGGTGGTCGGGAAGAGGTTGGTAGAACTGGTATAGAAACCTCTAGCCATGTTATACGCAAACTCCTCTGAAGGAATCCGACGCCCCCTCTTATCTGGCATCCATATCCACCCTGCGTCCCCACGACTGCTTCCAAACTTGATATTGATTTCAGTATTATCGAAAGTCCCGTGATGCCGGTAGAACTCATCTCCGTAGTGGCCGGGATGGGAAGACATTTCTGTAATGGGAAACGAACGGGTAAAGAACCCAGACTCTTGTCCTGTGGCTTCTCGCAGGTAACGGGGAGTTCGTAACTGTCTGCCTTGTGTAGGAATACCATAAGCGGAGAACATATTGTCAACGCCTATGGCGAACAGGTGCTTACGTCGTTCTTGTGACCACTCCCCAAAGAAGTGGTCGCCTGTCTTGTAGTTGCCAAACCCACCTTCACCCCCGTCTTCCCACAGTTTCTTGAGGTTTTTTAACTTATAGTCATCGTCTGCCGGGTCATCACTACCCTTAGCCTTTAAGCGCGCTCTCAGGGCCATGCCCACCCATACATCGGCTGCAAACCTATCAAGTACTAAATCACGGAAGTCTCTACGCGCAGGGTGCTTGAGTAGGAAGTCACCCAAAGACGAATCCTTCAACTCGGAGCAGAAGGCGTAAGAGAAAGCCCACTCTTTGTTCTCCCCATCCTCAACCTGACACGGTTTGGAATTGCCTCCTTTGAGGTCACCTAGACTGGTCGTGGTATTAGGGCCACCCGTGACCTTGTGGTCTCTCAAATGTACCTGTGCATCCCCGAGCCAGAACCCCCAGCCACCAGTATCGTCAGGACTGTGATCCATGCCAGCCAAGATGCGGGGCTGGCTTTGGAACCCCAACCGTTGTAGTTCGTAGGATTCATCATTCACGTTATCTGCTATACGGTTCTGGTTTTCCCCAGCGGCAGGGTCCACTGTACTACTGATGGGTTGACCAGACAAAGCCTCAGCAAGGGCTGTGAACACAGTAGTATCACGAGCGAACCCCTGATAGATGGCGTGCATCGAAATGTCCACGAACGCCACAGTGGGAACCATCTCGGGTGAGAACTTCTGAAGGGATACGGTCACCTGATTCACATACCCGTCTACCATGAAGTTCTCAGAGAGCACTGCACGAATAGGATTGGGAATCAGGAAGGCAGAGTTATGCATATTGGCGGTTTGCAGATTGTCTTTCTGAGATCCGGTCATGTTTGATATGATCGCTGCGTTCTCGTCAGGTTCTTCATTTCTTACACGAACTGCCTCTGCATAAGCCTGAGAGTACTCTACTGTTGCCTCCGTCAAGCGTTGTCCGGTGATCATGTCCAGCACCATGATGTCAGCCAGAACACCTATTCGGGAGGCTACTTGGGGTGAATCCACACCAAAGTCCGCTATCAGAGCGTCTATCGACTTAGGCGAGGAGTCCACTTCCAACCTAGACGCCCACTGCTGAGTGCGCGCAATAAAGTTATTCTGGACCTCAGACTCACGATTGAACAGCATCTGCCAACCAAAAGTCATATCACCAATCCCCGGCATGAGCAACTGGCTTGGTGATTGGTTGATCCACAACTGAGTGTCTGTACGAGCCGTCACTGACCTAGTAAGTTGGCTAGGATTAAACTGGAAGTTCAACTTGGCCCCTAGTTTGTTCTTCTTTTCCTGCAAACTGGTATGTGTATCGTGGCCTCCTATCATCTCAGCAGTCCCCGTCCCCACAGCAGTCAAATTCTTCCCCAGCAGACGGAGATACCCCCGCTGGATGAAGTTGTCAACAGGGAGATGCTTGGGATACGTGTCGAACTTAGGGTTCGTTACCTTAGGATCGGTGAAGGCAGTGTTGTCGCCTCGGAGGCGATCAAGCCCCCCCATATCGAAGTCAAGATTAGATCCGATTCCCATTATTTACCCCCTTCCAACGGGTCATCACCGTGCATAGTAGTCAAGCCATGAACTATTGCGTATTCACCCTGAGCCATTACGATCTCCTCAATGCCCGGATGGCTTCAGAAGTTTCAATAAGTTTGATCACTCTCTGTGCCAGCATGTCAGCGTCAGCAGCAGTATTAGAAGAACCAGTCAGGTTGATGGTGGGAGATATTGTGATGACAGAACTTCCGTACCCTTCAGAATCCCCCGTCATTTCTGGCATGGCGGTTCTGGATCGACCGAAGTCTTGCCACGTCTCCAATGCGTCGTACTGTGACATACCCTCGGTAAGATGAACATCCACAGAGGGTGCCGCAGCACCGGGACTAGTTTTAGTAACCGTAACAGTAGATGGTGTGGAGGTGGAGGTGGAAGTAGCCTTACCAGAAGTCTTTGGTGCCACCTGCGTCCAACTAGTGATGTCCGCAGGCGCTACATGCCACGGTTCACCAAAGGATGCACCATGACGCAGCCCGAATCGGGAGGCATTAGCCACAATCCACTCGTAGGAAGAATCTGGACCAAGATCAGCGGCGTACCCAAGACCGTGCAGAGACCTGCCGGGGGGTGCGGCTGGTGAGGCCCCTTCGTTCAACTTCCAGTTCTCCCCGTTCCAAGAGATGCTCCCGCTTGGGTCGATATGGTGCCTCTCACGGAACAAGCGTTCCTGTGTAGCATCATCTCGCGTACCGCTAGACAGGGTCAGGGGAACACCGTCTTCGGTGGCTGCCTTCTTCATCCTCGCAAGTTGTGCAGCAAACCCACTGTTCATACCAGCGTCACGCAGATGCTCCGTATCACCGAGATTGACTACGCCCCCAGTGGCTGCATTCTTCCCAGCGTCACGCAGGTGCTCCGTATCACCGAGATTGACTACGCCCCCAGTGGCCCTGCTTAACAACCGCAGGTACCACTTGTTCTGCATACTTCCCTTAAGTCCAGTAATACCGCTGAGAACCTCATCTAGCATCTGGAACTTCTCAATCAGTCCCTGTGTGTTGCGTTCCAGATCAGCGAAGTTGTCAACCTGACGACGAAAGAACTTCTCACTACGTTCTACTTCTGACATCCGGGTACGCTGTTCTTCCACAGCATACGAATCGTCAATGCCCATCAACTGTCGGTGTTGCTCACTAGCCGGGTCGTACATCCCACGCCCACCCTGACTCTGAAACTGGAGATTCTCCTGTGCGTACTGGAGCACCAAGTTCTGCATATCTTCAGGCAAACCAGACCGTGACAGGTTGGCACGGGTCATTGATCCGGGCTGGAGTGCCCCTGCCACTACCTCTTCGTTAGTCAAACCCATACGCTGAACAGTATGACGAACCACGTCCATAGGATCTCGGGCTTTGCCCCCCGGACCATACAGCCCCATGCCCAGCATCATGGTCATCAGGTTGGACGACCCCGGCTCGGCCAATGCACCAATCATCTGCGTGGCCTGTTCAGTGCTATACCCGAAGCCGGAGGCCACACGGATGCCCTCAACCCCTTTAAGCATGGACGTTGGATTGATACCCATAGTGGTCTGGAGGTGCATCATGTCCTCAACGCCCTTGCGTCCGATGAGTCCACCAGTTAGAGGCTGCCGCCACCGGGACTGGTAGTCCAGTACGGTCCCCCCGTACATCTGCCTCATCAACAGGCCCGTGCGGTCAGCGGTCAGACCATAGCCTGCCTCTTCTTCTAGTCGCCTGCCCCCGTAGTTCCATGCCGCTTTCGTGCCCTCATACGCTGCGTTTGCGGCGAAGGCTGCACCCCCCGCCATAGTCGGAGAAAACCCCGCTCTGGAAAGGCCGTAGGCTGCACCGGTCTTTAGGAAGTTGCCGTTGCTAGGGACCCCACCAGCGTCAGTCTTTCCACCACCGCCACCACCACCCGGCATATCCGGGGATTCTGTCTTATCCCAGATGTTCTTAAGGTCACGGGCAGTCTCCACCAAGTTCTTCATCGACTTGTTGGTCTTCTCTAGTTCACTAGACAGACCCTTAAACATCTTGGTGAACTTGGCAACACCTGCGTCATCAGTACTAATACCAACGCGCTTCTGCATCTTCTCCGTGCCTCGGACGTTGGATGATTTCTCCCCCCCTCCAGAGTCATCCCCCTCCCTGTATTCTTCTGGCATTACTTAGCCCTCCACGAGGCCATCTCGTTCCAGAAGGAGCGTTGTCGCACGGACATTGTCCTAACGTCCCCCAAGGTGAAGCCGGGGTACCCCTGAGCGATGCTTTCGTATTCCCAGTAGACGTGTGTCAAGTTAACCGAGTAAAAGGGAGGCCCAATCCAGTAACATCACGATGTTCTCATCGCAATGCCCGCACGGGGCTTCCACCTCCTCCAAAGTAGGACCGGGCTGGTCGTCCAACACTGTGGTGATAATGACCTTACGGTCGGACATAGACAGAGCCCTAGACCACTGTGTCTTGACCTTGTCCGACCTGTCGTCATCCCAGATGACAGCATGAGCAACAATGGCTGTGTTCTGCTCTGCTGCGTTGCCATCCAAGGCAGCGATGATCTGAGCATCCTTACCGGTGAGGTACTTGACTTTGACCTCTGTTCCGTCCTTCAGTTCAACCACACGGGCTTCGGTAACAGACCCCTTTGGCTGCTGGACTGGGAAGTCCTCGTCAAGGTTAACCCGCACGTCACTACTCTTAGAGCAGTGCCCGCAGGTGACAGAGAAGGAACGGACATTGCCGTAGGTGGCCTTGATAACCCCCAGAAACAGCAGGTCCCTGTCCCCTATGATTAAACTTTCTAGGACGGACTGGTTGCCTTTAATAGACTGTGTACCTATTGACAGTACTGCTCTACGCAACAACGCTGTTGTGTAGTCTGCGTAGGTCACATCCTCTTTAGTGGACAACCGAGCCAACTCTTCCTCGTCCTCCCCAGTCATTTCCCGAACAACCGCTGTGTCTTGCCACTCCCCAGAATCTGGGTCGATTACTCCCCTGAGCAGGGACACCGTGGTTGGTGCCGCCTTCCCTACTTCTGGTGGGGAATCCTTTATAGCCTCATTGAACTCATCAGCCTGTGCGGCCAAACTTAAACTCATTAGTGTCCTCCTATATCGGACTTATTGTGTATTTATCCGTCAGTATTGGGCTGCCAATTCATAGAGAAACCTTCATGGTGCAACTGCAACTGCTGGATGAGAATACCATTATCGCCAGCGTTGAGATCACTGATGGAAAAGGAACCGGGCCATGCGTTCCACAGCGTGAGGGATAGCCTCGGCGGTAGGTTCACGGTGGTGGAACCGGCTGCTGGGTCTGTATCGTAGGCATACCCGGTTTCAGTCACAGGGTGGTCAAACACCGTGACCGTGACCGAACAGCGGTACTCAGATCCCTCACCGCCAGTACCATTGCCTGCTGAACCAGTACCCGTGGGGTAACCCCCCTGCCATGAGTGGAGGAACTCCTGCCAATTGTACAGGGCGCTACCACCCGTCGGGGCGGCAAAGACACCGCGTGCTAGAGACACCGGAGCAAAGTCCGACTGTCCTACCATCTTGTGTGGGTGGGTGTTCATCCCACCTTCCCTGTACGGGATAACCTCGTTGGTCACGGCGATACCAGACATCTGGGCAAACCCCAGATCGCTGATACCCTTTGCCATCGTGGCTAGGGGGCTATCGCCCGTGGGATTGATTTGTACCCTGAACTTAAAGTTCCTAAGGGGGTCAGTACGGATTACTTGAGCCATTGTTTGTCTCCTCCTTAGAGAGTTTCGACGGCGTTGGCACCGCCAGTCCACTGACTGACGTTGATGATGATGTACTCAGCCGGGTACTGGAGTGCCAGCCCAACCTCTACGTGTAGTTCGCCGTTAGCAATCGTTGACGTTGTGTTGTTTGTGGCATCACAAGTCACATAGAAAGCCTGAGACTCACTGGTTCCCTTAAGTCCTCCGTTTGCCCACAGGGTGCGAAGGTCAGTCTGAATAACCGAGATGACTCGCTGCCTGAGGTTGACATCGTTGGGCTCAAAGACTGCAAACTGAGTGAGGGTCTTCATACGAGCCTTCACGTAGTTAAGCGTCCTACGAATAGGAATGTACTTCGCAGGGGCAGTTGGTGCCAGAGTACGAGTACCGTTTACGATGGCTCCGGTACCCGGAACCAGCCTAACTGGGTTGATGTTTGCGTCGTACAGCGTGCCCTCTTCGGCTTCGGTGTAGTTGGACGCCAAGCCAAACACGTTGGCTAGTTCTAGGGTGTAGCCAGCGGGGGCCTTAGCCACCGAGTGCATACGCTCTGCCTTGCCGTAGATAGCCATGATAGCCCCACCCAGAGGTGCAGTACGCAGGGCGGCTGGTCCAGTCTTGGTGGGGTCACTCACAGTGGCACCGGGGTAGTACACCGCCCCATAACCGCTGTTGGAGTACGGAGACACCGCACTTAAAGCCTGTGCAGCAGTAGTGAGCGACGTATCCGGGTCGATGATCACGAACCCGGTGCCTCGTGTCTCTGCATACGCCAAACCAAAGTTCACCGTTGACGAATCGGTAACCCCCGGCATGTTGATAATCAGATCACCTGTGACCTGCTCCAGATAACCTAGGGAAGCGTTGTAGTCGGCAGCAAGTGCAGCAGTACCATCAGATCCCCCTACCAGAGCATACGTACCGGCGGTAATCGTCGTATTCGCAGCCTTGGTTGGGGCAGCCAATGCAGACACCCGCAAGTAGTCTGAGTAGTTGTTCAGTAGGGCCGTGATACAGCGAGCATTGGTGGTGTCAATGGATATTTCACTCCACCGCTCCTTCTCAGCCCCACCCAACTTGACGATCATGGTGAACGTCCCGTAGGTAGTAGTACTCGCCGCTTCGTCCCCAGCCGAAATCTCAACAGTCAGGTCACTGCCCCATGCGCCAGCGTTCTCTGCCGTAAGCAGGAAGTAATTGGAGGCTGTATCCGCCACGGTGCCCCGGACGTAGCCCGTGGCCTTCTCAGCCTGTCCGCCTGTGGCTCCACCAGTCAAGGTGAAAGTAACGGCGGTAGCGAACGAGGTGTTGACCTGATCACCAGAGACATGATTGTTAGTGGCCTGTGCGGACACCGTGATGTACTGAGAGCCAGAAACAGCGTTGTTGATAGCCTCTGTAGCAGTCCCTTCTGACGTGGCGTTGGCGAAGGTCAGGCCAACGTAGGTCTCCTTGGTGACGCCCTTGTACTTGACGGTCACGTCCAAGAGGCCCGTACCACCACTAGTATCAGTATCATCATTGCTAGCATTCTCGGAAGCAACAATAGTGATGTTGTCTCCATCGACACCTGCCAACTTGGACGTGGCGGTAAACAAGGTCTTGTTGGTGTCGTGCGTCAGAGCGAGGGTTGAAGCAGTGTTGGCAGTAGTGCTGCCAGTCAACACGCGAGACACATAACACTCCACTCCACCATTGGCGAAGAACTGGAATACAGAATACCCCAGTTCAAATGAAGGGCTGATGTCACCGTAGACGCTGACAAATGAATTCCATGAGGCAATCAACACGGGCTTGCCTATTGGACCCCGTGTGGACGTTCCAACAAAGGATGCAGTCGTCCGACCGGGTCGGTTTGTGACGATGGCCTTAAGCGGGGCCTCGTTGATGTACACGCCGGGGCGTGAATAGGATGGCATAACAGTTACTCCTTACAGTGGGTTACGGGTTTCACGACAATACATCAGCCGTTATCTTGTCTTTGACGGCGATCTCGGCCTGAGCCGTTACCTGCCCGATGCCTGCCAAGTTGGAGGCCGGGATCTCTGCCGTGATTGATAGTGTGTAGACCTTTCTGAAAATACGTTTCTTGAATCCTGCTTCTTCATCGACCATGTCTGCACTCCTCCAGTCCACCAAATCCATGTGGCGCTGAGAGTCGTCAATACCCACAGCCAAATACCCCCGCCTGAACGGGGCTACCTTGGTCAGAATGTGGGATTGCAGAGCACGGTCGTGTAGCGCCGAGCGCGTAAACGTGGTGACTTGATACAGCAAGTCAACAGGTACGTGCTCCAAGGCGCTGACAAATGGGAGTGACGCTGCCCCGTTAGCAACTAACGTGCTTACGTCAGTAGTGGTATCAGGCCAGTACGTGAAAGATTTAGCATCATCTGTGGCGTAGTGGTCATCAGGTTGGCCCGTCGGGGCTGTGCCTCGGAAGTTGTAGATGTTCTGCTCAGAGTGCTGCCGAGCCCTAGCATGGTTGATGTCCAGCATTTCAAGAGTGATGAACGGGTACTTCTTCTCGGTCTCCCCCTCGGGGTACCGGAAGAACACCTGTACATCACGGGTGGTGTCCCGGTCATCAACCAACTGAATGCCTGAGAACTTGGCCTTCAAGGCTTGGTCTTCGGCAAGCAGGAACCCAGCGCGATCAGGCATAGTGCTGATTCACCTTCTTACCTATGTCTTCAACCACATCATCCAGTTTCTTAAAGATGGTGCGCCTTACGAAAGCCTTGGGAGGCTTGATAGCGTCACCAACCTCCAGTTCCAGAGGCTTATGGCTGAGATTGGGCGGGACTTTGAAGAAGCCGAAATCCAGTTCGACTCCGTCACCCTCGCCGTCCTCCACCTGTACTACATCGTAGTACTTGGCAATGCCTTGGTAGTCATCATCACGCTCCAACCGTTCCCGAGACTCCGAAACGTGCTCTTCCAATACCTCATTAGCAGCCTGTGCGAACACACTGGGCAGCGTCTTCACAAACTCAAATGCGTAGGCTAGTACTGCTGGAGTGCCTGACAACAGGCTAGGGCCACGGTCTACGGGGAGGTCAAACGAGTACGAAGGTGCATCGTCATACTGAGCCATCTGGCCTCCTCACGTACTCTGGGCGTCTGAGAGGTTCTGGCGCGCACCGGAACCTATACTAATGATACACCATTTAAGCGGGGAGAGTAGCAGGCCAAGCGTAGTCGTTAGCAGTTATTCTGGTGGGACCGGGGTCAAAAGCGAACTCCTGATCCATGTACCTTTCAATGCCCTCAAAGCCAATGATCAGTTCGTCCCTGACCCTACCGCGAGACCGGTAACCCGTGACGGAGTAAAACCTACCATCGTAGAAGAACATATCGTTTAGGTGTGTACGGTACTCTGTAACGTCACTGATACCAGCATCCCGCATGTCCTTCACAGAGGCCACGCCAATGGCTGTCTGCACCACATACCGACCGTCTGCCTGAGCCCTCTTGGTGTCCTCGGTCTCCTGTATCTGTACTACTGGTAGTACAATCCCGGTCTGATAGCGCAAGCCGCCTGTGGCTGACAGCCCCTCATCGTACACATCGTCATACAGGCTGTCTGTGGCTGCTGTGTCCCCAAAGGGCTGCAACTCATACCAGACAACCATCTCCCCCGTCTCACGGTGGTACCTCCGGTAGGTGTCCCAGATGTGGTCTGCCTCACGACGCAC
>NYZR01000043.1 GCA_002687255.1 Candidatus Pacearchaeota archaeon
AAAAACAATACATATGAAAATGATACTGAAGAATTGAGTGCCCCCGATGAAACGGCCGAACCAGACAAACCATCCGTTCTACCTGATGAGTTCTAAACTCGCTTCATAACCTCTTCTATTGATTACAGTATTTAAAACTTTCTCACTTGTTCGAAAGTTTTAAGCTTGGAAATCTTCACAAAATTCCCTAAGAGAACTTTCGCTATTTTCGCAAAGTTCTCCTAACTTCCCAAGGGTCACAAAAAGCAAAAACCTTAAACTCACAGCGAACACCTCGTTGCAAGTCCTAAGATTATGCAAATCACAATCTTTAAATAGTCACTTTGTCACTAAGTAACTATGGAGACCAAAACCATCAAACTCAACGAGAACAACTATCGCTGGCTCGCAGGAGTAGCGGCGGAAATCCAAAAAAGAAAAGGTGCCCCCGTTTCCATGGACGAGGCTCTCTCCTCTATGAGAACAAAGAAATTCTCCGACCTCGCAGGCAGCTGGGACATGACCGGAAAGGAAGCAGAAAGAATGAAAGCCTCACTCAAAAAGGCGTGGAAAACATGGAAAACAACATCTGTCTAGACACAGACTTTCTTGTTGCATTTCTCCGGAATGATCCAGAAGCCGTGCAATGGATAAAACAAAATGAAGAAAAATGCACGCTCGCAACAACAACAATCAATCTCTTCGAGCTTCATCATGGGGCTGCAAAATCAAATAAAAAAGAGCAGAACAAAGAGAAAGTCAATCAATTAGGCCAACGCCTTATCCAACTAACACTCTCAGCCAAAAGTGCAGAAAAAGCAGGAGAACTCCTAGCGCATCTAGAAAAAACAGGGCAGCCCATACACATCAAAGACATCCTCATCGGTTCGATAACCTTAGCAGAGGGCTTCGCCGTCAAGACCAACAACAAAAAACATTTTGAAAGAATAGACGGGCTAAATGTCCTCTAACCTCCAACATTTTTCCACTGAACCTCAGAATCAAAAGTCCCCTTCTCCAACCCCACCTCAACCTTCCCTTCAGAAACAGGAACACAAAACAACCCACTCGGAGCAACATGCTCAACGTTATGCCGAGATAACTCCCCATCACACGCCCCGCCCTCAGGATACAAGAACACGTTCACCCCGTGACTGCCATACCGCTTCAGAAACTGATACTGCTCGCTAAACCCAGTCCTCGGTAATTCTTCCAAGGAACCAAAACAAACCTGCTCAACTTCCCCAGGAACAACTCCAGTAAACACACGCTCAGTAATCTCAGCCTGCCACGCCTTATCAACCGCACTTTCCAAATCCCTATAGAACAGCCCCATCTCACTACACTCGCCCAACCCCAAGAACACGGTGATCACATAAAACGCCACTCCGATCGCCGCCACAATCAGGATTATCGCCACGATAAAATTAAACGACAACTGCATCTGCCCCCTTTTTGCCATAAGGAACAAAGAAAAACGAGATAGTTAAATCTTGCGATCACGCAGACAAGGGATTGATGTGCATCCAGCCGACACTTTCAGAGTAGTCTCCAGTCACAAGGATCTCGACAGGAGATCTGTCCGGAGTGGGTGAACCAAATCTTTCTTTTCGATCGACAGCCCTCGGAAGAATTTTTCTCTCAACAAAAAATCGGTAACCTTCATCTACCCTTTCAACACCAGAAACGTGCATCGTATGCGTTCCCCCCTGGAGAATCCCTGACAAGACCTCACCCTTCCCAACGGTTCGCACCATCCCATCCTCCCTCTGCTCAGCAACACCAAGTATTTCTCCTGCATTGATAAGGAAAACAGATCCTCCCTCAAGATAACGCAGATCTCCATCTTCATAACTCATATCAAACCGAAACAACAGATCTACTTAAAACTATCTATCATGTCAAGGTGATTCAACAGAATCTCTGCGAAGGCAGAGCTCCATCACCTTGATCAGACCAAGGTTCAACGAACCTTGGGACCCAATCCTTTCAAAGTGCCCGAAACTTTCACCACCTCACCAACCCCACTCGCAGCCAAAGCCGCCCGCACCTTTACCAACGCCCCTCGCTCCACAGCCAAAACCACCTCAGAAGCCTTCAGCTTCCGAACAAACTGCGGATCCGCTTCTGCAAAACCAAGCACCCCAACAAACTCCAAGATAGCCTCACGAATATTCTTCTCACTCACACCCTTGATCAATAAGTAACGGCGATGCACTTTCCCACTCGGTTTTTGTTTCAACTTCATTTAAGTTTTCCCCTCTGCTCAAGATCATCGAGCGTCTGAACATAAGTCTCAATATCCTTATAAGTTCTCCCCTCACTTTTCTTCAACTCTGGATAATAATCTTGCAACTTTGAGTTCAACGCCAGAAGCTTCTTAACTGCAGAAACATCCACCCTGAGAAAAACAAGGCCCTCCCGAAGAGCTCTCAAGTATTTTCTAATTAACTCCTTCCGAGTCCGAGAGAGTTCACTATATCCTCCACAATCAGTAAACACTCGATGACAAACTCTCAGAGCCTCACACAAAACAAAAGCCCGATGCTTATCTTTCTTCTTAGCAAGCTGGAGAATCTTCTGACGAAGAGGATAAATGTGATCACACTCAACAATACTCCCATAACCATTCTTCGCCATTAACATACGTTCAATACCAACACCACTTACAGCAAGCAAGATATCGCCTTCAACAAAATCAACAATTTTTCCATTCTTGAAAACAGGTTTGAAAATAAGATATTCCAATGTCGCAACATCAATCAACTTCCCTTTAATCTTTACGAAGATTTCATTCCGGTAGCCCCAAGGAGTTGGCCGCTGTAAATGTAGGGAAAGAAAAGTCTCTCTATTCGTATAGTGATTATTATTATTATTAGGAAGCCCGACATCTTTCCAAATCTCAAGAGCTAACTTTTCAGCAGGGATCTTTTTCTTGAAATCATATTTCCCACCTGTGGTCTGCTTCACCCAGCCTCCCTTGAAAGAACTCACATAAATCTGGCTCGGTTTAAAGCCCATCTTCTCCGTAAGAAAATTCCAAATCTGCTGAATACAAAATCGAAGAACATCCCCTTTTTTTTCAGAGGTAGGGAGAATTGCTTGCCCGTGAATGTCAGCGAGATCAAAAAGACCAAGGTGGGTCACATCTCCTTTATCAGTAGAAATCTGTTCAAAATCAACATTTCTAATACAGGGCTGTGTCTTAGAATAAATGAGGGGATTGGTGATATCAACGTAGCTGTCAAATTCATCCAACATCTCCGCCTCAGTAAAACTCAAATTAAACTTTCCGGGAAAACCTTCGTTCACCACAGAGTAATTCTTCACCTTCCTTGTCCCAGGAAATCGAGGCAAGCCAGCAAGGATACTTCTCAACTCTTTGTTCTTCAGAACCATAGAACCAACATACAAAAAGAACTTATTAATCTAACTCTTTTCTACAAAATAGTCCTATTCAACACCCCAAGCGCCAGATCATTCACAGCATCAACAACTTCATCACTCTCCAACGCAAATCCAAGACTCTCCGCATCCCCAATCTTAAAGTTATTAATACCTATCACATGTCCCTGCGTATCCAACAACGGCCCGCCCGAATTCCCCGGATTCAAACCAACGTCAGTCTGCACATATGCATCCAATCCATTCGCCCCTTCCCGATCGATAGCAGAAACAATCCCCTCCGTCACCGTAAACGACAAGCCCAAAGGATTCCCAATAGCAATCACTTTCCGCCCGACAGCAACACCACCCGAAGAAGCAAACTCCAAAGGCTGATACGTATCACTAATCTTCAACAGCGCAACATCTCTCGTCACATCAGCTCCCAACAGCTCAGCATCATACAACTGCCGATCAAACGTCTGCACCCGAATCCTGCTCGCCTCAGCAATCACGTGCTCGTTCGTCACCACAAACCCACCACTCGCCACAAAGAACCCACTCCCCAAAGAACGATCAGTCGCAATGCCCACAACACCTTTCACCGCATCCTCAACAACTCCAGAAAAATCGCCTGAAGCAGACTTCAACAATTTCAACTCCTGATTAAAATCTGCTTGCTGCTGTTGCACTGTCGAAGACACCTCATTCAACCGCTCAGTCTGCGCAATGCTCTCCTCCTCAACAAGCCCCTCAAGCTCCCCCTTTGTCTCTAGATTTAACTCCACCAACCGCTGCTCAACCAAATCAACCTCACTGGCCAAATACCAAAACCCAAGCCCTTGTGCCACAATCAAGACAATAACAAACAACCACAACGCATTCCGATGCTTCCGATGGCTGTGGAGACCCAACTCTTCAAGAACCCCTTTCTCATGATGTCGTGCCATCCCACATCAAAACAAAATGGCTTTTTATACATAACGACTGGAGTAAACAAATATATAAAAACGAGAAAAGCCAGAGGACAACATGCAAAAAAGCTACACTCTTGTCGATCTATTCAATGATTACACCTTCGAGGGAGAGGGTGAAAAACTAGATATTCATTACGACTCAGAAAGTAGGGGGGTGGTGGGGACTCACACAGAAGGTGGAAAGACAAGAGCCCTAGCAGGAAAACTCTTCCCTCCTGCAGAGAGTCGTCTCTTAAAAATATACCTCATAAGGATTGAAGGAGAGGGCGTGCACATAGAGAATAGATCTTACCAGTTTGGAAGGGTTGGAGGAACCAATATTTCGGTGATGGGGATTGATAGGGGAGAAAAAAACAAGCATCTTACACCAAAATCCAGAGGTATACACAGACCTGAAGATTTAGTCCAAGCAGACTTAGTAGATCTCTCCCAATAAGATTATAAAAGACTCTTTCTTTCTCCGACCATGAAAATTCACGCCATTGGCGGATACAACGAGGTGGGCAAAAACATGACAGTCCTAGAAACCGGGGACGACGCATTCATGTTCGACTGCGGCTTCTTTCTCCCGTCCATCATAGAAATGCAAGAAAATGAGAAGCCCATGAACGAACGAACCTTGAGAATCAACGGAGCCATCCCAGACACCACACCCTTGACAGGAAAACAACTCCAATCCAAAGTCCGAGCCATCATGCCCTCCCACGCTCACTTAGATCACATCGGAGCCATCCCTTACCTCGCCCCCAATTACAAAGCCCCCGTCGTAGGAACGCCGTTCACCATAGAAACTTCGAAGATTCTCATGAAAGACAATGCCCAATCCATCCCCAACCAAATGCTCCCTATCAAACCAAACGGCTCGATAGATATACAAGGGGCTTCTAAAAAATACAAAGTCGAATTCCTCAACATGACCCACTCCACCATCCAAAGCTCAGCCATCGCCGTCCACACACCAGACGGCATTATCCTTTACGCCAACGACTACAAGCTTGACAACACTCCAATCATGGGTGACAAACCGAATTACAAACGTCTGAAACAGCTGTCCAAGCAAGGCATCAAAGCCCTCATCGTGGACTGCCTCTACGCTCCCGACGATCGGAAAACACCGTCAGAAAAAATAGCTCGTGGTCTTCTCGAAGATGTCTTCTTCACCACAGACAACAGAAACCAAGGAATGATTGTCTCCACATTCTCTTCCCACATCGCTAGAATCAAATCCATCGTCGAATTCGGCAAAAAGCTCGGCCGAGAAACCATCGTCCTCGGCCGCTCCCTAAACAAATACATGACCGCAGCAAGGAACGTGGGCCAAGCCCCCTTCTACAATCAAATAAAACTCTTCACATTCAGAAAGCAACTCGAAAAAGCCCTCAAACAAGTGAATAAAAACAAAAGCAAATATCTTGTCGTCTGCACCGGGCACCAAGGTGAGCCAGGATCTATCCTAGACCGACTCGGCCGAGGTCAACTACCTCTCAAATTAGATCAGGACGATCATGTAATCTTCTCTTCCAAAACCATCCCTTCCCCCATCAACGAAGAAAGTAAGGGCCAGCTCGTCCGACGGCTCAAGAAAAAGCAAGCTCGGATTTTCGATAATGTCCATGTCTCCGGCCACGGCGGACGTGAGGATCTCCGTGACTTAATCAAATTGACCAACCCAGAACACATCATCCCCTCCCACGGAGATCTGAGAAAAACCGAAGCCGGCGAAAAACTCGCAATCGAAATGGGCTACAGAAAAAACAAAACAGTCCACCTCATGAGCAATGGCAAATCTATCTCACTCTGACCCAAACGCACCCGCACCTTTACCAGCAGCGGCTGCACCAGGAACTCCTCCTGCTCAACCTCCCGCAGCACCTCCCGGACAAGCACCACCTGCAGGAGATCCGCTCAAACAAGCGGCACAAGACCTCAAAGACCCTTCAGGTTCTCCGTCTTTGACGGGATTGGGCATGCCAAATGCCCAAGATCCAAAATCCGGCCTACCAGATCCAAGCAAAGAATCCCACACCGGAGAATTGGTAGCAGCAATAAAAAACGCCGTCGACCGTGGCCAAACCGCAGAGCAAGCAGCACAAACCCTCAAGAACGCCGGCTACTCAGACGCCATGATCCAAGAAGCCCAACAAACCTATGCCTCCAACCCCACCGGAACACCCATGCAGGCCGCAGCCACAGGCCAAGCACCCGCAGCAAAGCAAGGTAGCTCAGGCAACAAGATCCTCATCATCGGCATCATAATCTTATTCCTCCTCATCCTCGCAGCAGTGGGGGCAGGCATTTACTTTTTCTTCTTATGAAACTGACAAAAGTAGACACGATAGAAAAAGGCGAATTAAAGACAAATGTGTTGGTAACAGAAGATGTCAAGAAATTCCTCATCTCAAAAGGTATAAATCCAAATGTTTCAGAGAGGATACCTGGCCCAGATGCCTGGTATCAAA
>NYZR01000044.1 GCA_002687255.1 Candidatus Pacearchaeota archaeon
CAAAGACCTTTGGTCTTTGATGAAACGAGCGCCGTCAAACCCAGACCTTCAGGTCTGGGTGGCGCATCGTTTTTTTGATTTATTTGTGTTCTCTAGTCTCTCTTCCCCTGCCGAACCTTCCGAACCACATCCCCCACAGGATTCTTCGTCTCCTGTTTTCCCTTCAACAACCCCAGATCCTTGTAATAACTCGCATGCGCATAATTAGGCGGCAGCACCTGCTTCTTCTGCCGCAAATGCCAATCCAACTGACTCCGCACATACCCTTCCTTCAAAGGAGGATCGTTCTTTGCATTCCATACTCGAACACGTTTCTGTATCTCCTCAGGAACAAAACCAAGAGACCGCAGAAACGTAATCAAAATAAACAGGCCTCGCTTCCGTCCATCAGACAAGCCTTTCAACAACGTCTTGATAGCCGGCGGAAATATTTCATCAGGCACGCCTTGTAAATCCAACGGAGCAAACTCTTTCTTAGCCCCCGAATACCTTTTCTCCTCAATCCTCTCGTCAACAGCACGCTGCGTCCGAGCCCAATCCAATGAGGCAAGCAATAACTGCTGAGCCTCTCCCGGAACACTCTTCGGCAAAAAATTCCGAACCTCAACCTTCAGAGGATCGGCATCCTTCGGATGAAATCCTTCCAACTCCTCCTTCGTCAACACGACAGAGGCCAACGCCGTCTTCTCATGCAACGAATACGGCATCCGAAACAAGTGCCTCGGCGCCACAAGAACAAGATCCAAATTAGCAACCTTCTCCGCCGACACGCCATGCACCTCCTCAAAATATTCGGGATACCGATCAGAGGCCAACGCCCTCGTCTCGTTCTCCGGATCCTTCGTGTGCTCACAATACCAATACTCCTCCTGGTCAATCACATCCAACAGCCCAGGACACTCTGCCTGCGGGCACGTCAACCGTTTCTTCGTAATCTTCATATCTCTCCGTTCGATCTCAAAATTACATTCAGGACAGAGCAAACGAACTTTCGTCCCCTTCAGAGCCGGCCGCTGCGACAACGTGCAAATCACTTCTTGCAAATCCTCTTTCTTGACATTCATCCTCTCTTCAAGAGCACCAACGTTCGTCAACACCTCAGCAGCAAGCCGATTATAGTCTCTCCGAATATACGACATCAAATACCCACAGATCGCCCGAGGCCAAGCCGGAAACTGCGCCCTCGTCAAAAAGTTCTCTACTTTTTCAGGAAACGCAGCCCAAGGAACGATCAAATGAAATCCCTTACTCCCCGAGAACTTGATGCCATACCCCGTAATCCCATGTTGCTCCAATGCAGCAACGAGCAACCGAGCAGCGATTCTAGAGCAATCTAAAAACGGCGAATCAATATCAATCAACAAATCCCAACCCTCTCGCAAACCATCCTGTTCCTTCGGAGACATATCTGAATGCAATTCCATAGGATCTGACCACAACTCCTCAGACCCATGAAAAGAAGTCGCCCCCTTGTTCGCCGCACCCACCACGTCACTCGGATAGGTCAACACATCCGGCCGTTTGCCATATCCTTCATAATACTGCGGAACCACCTCCCTCTTTGGGCTAAATTCAGCAAGCGCAGTCTGCACCTTCGGCTGCGAATAATACAACCTCGTGATGGCCTTAATCCGCTCTTCTTTTCCCATACGCTTCCCAGAAACATTAACTATTTAGCTATTATGATACAGCACCATAATCCTTAATAACCTGACCAGTCCTCAAAGAAGATGAAGCTCAAGCTCGACAATCCTAAAATCCTAGCAGACATAATCACCATAATCTCCGACATCGTCACAGAAGTCCGCCTCAAGGTCAACCCAGAAGGCATGGCTATGACAGCGTTCGACCCAGCAAACGTCGCCATGGTCTTCTTCTCCCTCCCCAAAGATCTCTTCTCAGAATTCGAGCTAGAAAAAGAAGAAGACCTCGGAATCAACCTAGACAACTTCAAGGCCATCCTCAGAAGATGCAAGCCCGGCGCTGCATTGACCTTAGAGCGAGCCGACAACATGCTCAAGCTCGGCATCGAAGATAGAGTCAAGCGAGACTTCTCATTGGCATTAGTAGACGTGGACATCGAAGACAAAGAACTCCCTGAATGGGACTTCACGTCGGTCGTCAAAATGAACTCAGATTCCTTCGTCGAAGTCATCGAAGACTGCGA
The DNA here is from genome assembly GCA_002687255.1 of Candidatus Pacearchaeota archaeon. Lineage (GTDB taxonomy): Archaea > Nanobdellota > Nanobdellia > Pacearchaeales > GW2011-AR1 > ARS50. The sequence continues at coordinate 2,168 of NYZR01000044.1, forward strand.
AGTCGTTTCCGACGCCTGCACCTTCACCGCAACACCAGACAAGTTCATCGTCGAAGCCGCCGGTCTGAACAGTGCCAGAGCAGAATTCTCCTCAGACGAAATAGAAATCCACTCGGCAAATTCAACGGCGAGATACTCTCTAGAATACCTCAAAAAATTCATCAAAGGAGCCAAAGTCTCCTCACAAGTCGCCATCAACTTCTCCGACGGACATCCTCTCAGAATAAACTTTCCCACCGGAAACGTCATGCTCTCTTTTGTGCTAGCTCCGAGGATCGAACAAGAGGACTAACCTGCTTGAGAAACCACACTCTCGCCCCTTAGGTGATCTACTAAACCTTTAACAATAATCTCTTTTTCTTCTTCAGAAACTCCAGCGGTTACCCATCCTCCAACATAATTCTTCCCAAATCCAATAATAATTCTCTCACCCTCTCTTTTCATAGAAAGTGTGGGCCCATAATTCACAGCAACACCACTAGACCCGTCTGAAACCTGAGAGTTGTGAAATGCATAGGTCTCCCATCCTTGCGCTTGAAACCCTTCTAAGTCTTGCTTCCCATGAACCCTTCCAACCCCTACAGATCTTACCTCCGCAAGCCCTGCTAAATGGCTGTCAAATCCTCTCGGAGTGATATTTTGATAGTTCTTTATCGCCATGGTGTCTGTAAAATCCCTAACGGGATAGAAGCTGTCAACATAAAAAAAAGAATGACAACTAAACATCCCCAGAAAAAACGGTTTATAAACTTTGCGCTCACCGTGGCTTTGTTAAATAAGTCCTACTAGAGATTTACTTTTTTAACAGAATTTTATAATCCCTTCCAAACTAATACTGCAGTCAAAATAAGAATCATAACGGTCAAAACGATCATAATCCAAGAACTCCAATTTGTGGATTTTTTCAACTTTTTGATATTATGATTGAGGTTGTTTAATGCACTCTTCAACTGGAGAGAGACAGCCATTTGGTAATTATCTGAGTGCTTATCATTATTACCTAAGGAAAGAGCCATTAATTCAACATCTGAACCTCCCAGTAGATCTTGAGCATCATTTATCAAACCCTCGTCAACCTTATCAAATAGTTTAGTCATCGTCCCTCACACCACTCACAACTTTCCTTAGGACAATCTCCATCTAACAACTTCAACGCCTTCTTCCAAACCTTCTCAGCCATCTTAACATCAACATCCATCTTCACGAGTTCAGTATCAAAGATAACCTCTCCTGTTGGAGTGACCTTGTTAGGAATATAGAACAGAAGGAAAAAGTGATCCTCCGTTTCGTAACCATTCTTCCTGAGAAGAAAGTTATAGATATTCTGTTGTTGTCTGTAGTGTTCTGCTGTGTCTTCCTTCAACGCATACCCCCGAGTCTTATAGTCCAACACTATCAACTTCTTCCCCTTGACAAGTATATTATCCACTGCCCCGTGTAACTCATTCCCCTCCTTATCTGTCCAAGACACACCCTTAAAGTTGCTCTGCCAGACTTTCATCTTTTCTTTATCCTCAAAGAGCTTCATGTTCTTGCAGTGTCCATTCTCACAAATCTCTGGCGGCAGTTCTCTTTTCTCCATGAACTTGTCAAAATGTATCTTCAGTATCTTGTCCATGCCGCTTGGGAGGCTGGGAAAGATTCCTGCTGGTCGTTTCCATACCTTGTGTTTTGTCAGCCAGAAACATCTCGGACATTCGTTCATAAGATTCAGTGCTGAGGGGGAGAGTTTGTATGTCATTTTAATGGGAAAATAAGTCTTCAACAACCTTGTTTATGTTTTCCCTCTTCATTTTTATTTTGTATATTTCCTTATCTATCTCTTTCTCTTCTTTTTCAATTTTTTCAATAACTTCTTTTTGATCCTTAGGAGATGGAACTGGAATAAGGATGTCTTTAATAACAGACAAATTTAATGATGGAAGCGTGGTTCTACTGCAATATTCACCCATATCTATTTTTTTCAGCACATAGTATAGATATTCCGGGCTAATTATATTTTTATTAGGTTTTATGATAGCAAAATGATTAACAACATAAGAATCTTGATTTAATATAGCTCTTCTGTTATGAAGTAAAGAAACCCCACTCTTTGGAAATATAACAGACCCCTTTTCTGACAGAACCAATCTTTTTTCTGCAACAGATTTATCATTAACCTTATCCCTTGTTTTCACAACATATTTCCAGTTCTCAGGAAAAGTTAAGTCCTTAACTCTTATAAAAGGATATTTCCCATTTTCAAAATGTTCCCTTTTTTGAGGAGCAGTAGAACCGCTAGTCAGTTCCCCTATATCAGAAATTTTCTTCAAAGGATATTTGCTCCTTATAGCCTTCTTTTGAATGTAGTCCTCTGGCTTTAAACTGAACTTATTTTTATTTATCCTGTCAATACTTACAGAGAAACTATTATTTGACTCTGGCTTTTCTTCCCAAATTTCAAGGAGTTCTGGAATATCACTGCCCTTGATAGGTCTCCTATTTTTGTTAAGTTCAAATCCATCATTCTCTATCATATAAAACCAAACCTTTTTTGTAGATTTTCCTTTTTTGAACATTATGATGTCTGTTTTGACATCAGTGTAGGGGAGAAAAACTCCAGAAGGCAAGGAAATTATTGCTTCAACCTCACATTCCTGAAGTAAATACTCTCTTGTTTTTTGAAAATTTCCACTTCTGAATAGGAGGCCTTCTGGAACGATAACACCTGCACGCCTATTTTGTTTTAGGGATTTTATGATTGATTGTAGAAAAATCGGGTCTGCCTGTTTTGATGGAATTGGGTAATATTCTCCATAATCCGTTTCTTGGCTATATGGGGGATTTGTTAAAATCACATCATATTCATTTTCTGAAATTGATTCCGGTGCAAGAGAATCGTTCTGAATTATATTATTATGTCCATCACCAATGATTATCATATTCATTTTAGCAATTTTGTAAGTATCTGTTAATTCAATACCGAAAATAGTTTTTTCTGTTAATTGTTTTGATATTTCTTTGTTTTCCGTGTTAGATGATTTCTTTATATGCCTAAATGCCTCAATCAGAAAACCGCCCGTGCCACAAGCAAGGTCATAAACCTTCTCCCCATATTTTGGATTAGTAATTTTAACCATCATTTTTACTATGTGTCTTGGGGTAAAATACTCTCCCAAATCATTTCCAGAAGCGAGGTTTTTCAAGAAATACTCAAAAGCATCTCCCTTGATTTCGCTTTCAGTGTTAATCAAGGTTATTTTTGACAATCTATTCACTATTTCTTTCAAGGTATCAGGATTTTTTATTTTTAGCTTCTCTTGAAATATGTCATCACTATGATTATACTTCTTCGCTAACCCCTCTTTTAGAACGGAATTATTTATGTAATTCAACATTTGTTTTGAATCCTTGAAGTTCTCAAAGCTTTCCCAACAAAGAGAGTTGTCTAATCTCCTTTTTTGGCCATTTCTCTCCCTATCTTCTTCAATTTCACTTACAATTTTTATAAAGAGAATATTCGCAAATTCAACAAATCTGTCCAAATTTCTCAATCCCTCTTTTCTCAACAAATCATTAGCCCATCTAAATATCTTGATTAGTTCGTCTCGAGAATGTTTAACTATCTCCGTTGTTTCTTTTATGTTATATCCTTCCTTTAAGAACCTGATTAGTCTTTTTTCAGAAATCAATTCTGTTAGAGGCTCTTCATCAATGGCTAAGAATGAATTATTCTTTATTGAGAATGCCTTAACAAAAGTTCCATCGACAGCAAAAACTATATCTATATTTAATGGTCTTGCGTAAAGTTTTATTGCTTGTTCTAATGCTTTTTGTATTGATTGTCCTCTCCTTTTTGCTTCTATTATCGCTATTGGATTATTAGTATTGGATTCGTATAAAACATAATCTGGAAATTTCCCTC
>NYZR01000045.1 GCA_002687255.1 Candidatus Pacearchaeota archaeon
ACGTAAGCGTCAAGAACCTTCAAGTCTTCGGTTCTTGATCGTGCTCAAGGTGCCACAAACCACAGTGCACCTTGACATGTTTGAGCCGCCAACGAGCGAGGCTCGTTGAGCGCCCGGTGGGAGCATCTCCGTTCACCGCAGCGAGTCCCCGAGCCGGCGAGGGGATTCGAGCAAGAGTGAATCGGAGAGAATAAAAAAGCAGCAGGTCGAAGAGAAACAAAAAAGGCGAGTCAGACAAAACAAGAATGAATCGGAGAGAAGCAACAGACAGATCTCAGCAGATCCATAAATCAATCTTGCAGAGAAGGATCTTCGTAAACCCTCCTCACAAGCAAACCTTTATAAAAAACAACCCAGCAAGAAGGAACCCTATAAACATGGTGTCCTTTAAAAGGTGTGCCCTCAGCCAAAACAGCACAACATCCCAACGCACCTTCAAAAGAACTCTCTTGAAGAGGGCCAAGACGCAAACCTAAATTAGACTCTGCAAATTCCCTTCTCTCAGACAAACTAAACATCGCAAACATAACAAGCCAACCTTTAAAAACCATACTTCCCCAACCCAAATATGAAACGCTCCTCAAGAAGATGGAAGAAAAAAGGCCAGATGCGTTGGAAGTGGCAGAGAAAACGATTAAGAAAGGAAAAGCGTAAGAGACGCCTACATCGGGAGAGATCTAAGTAACATGAGTCTCGAAATGCACGAAGCAGTCATAACGAATCAAAAACCAACGAGTGACGGCCAGCCAACCTACAGACCAAGCACTTACCAAGAACCCCTAAATCAATCCTATCAAAACCGTCTAGAACTCCACACAACACAAGAAAATTCCTACGAAAGAACCAACACACTGAGAGAAACACAAAGACCTCCGACAAATCCTTGGTCTTATTCTACAAGTTAACCCAAGAAAGAAGGTTTAAATAAAAAGAAAAGTTCTACAAATTAATGAATTCTAAAAAAGGGGCAGGCAACACACCGCTGATACTAGTCGCAATTATTATCTTAGTAGGGCTCACCATAACAGGAGGAGTCCTCTTAACAGAAACAAAAGAGAAGAAAACGCCTCCAACAATCACTGAGATACAACAAGCTCAGGAAATAAATCAAGATGCCCTTGAATCCGATGAAAAAATCACACTCCCTCTAGAATCAATACCCATCAATGTAAACACACAAGAAGAGAATACGGCAGAGGACACAGATGCAGCCAGCACAATAGAAAGCACAGATACAGCAATAGAACAAACAGATACAGACACAAATACCATAGACCAAATAACAGAAACTGAAGAAGATACAGAAGAGCATAGCCCAAACACAATTGCAACCTGCTCAGATCCTGGAAAAGACCTCTTCACCAAACTAGAAATCACCGCAACGAAAGACGGGCTAAAAATCACGGTCAGAGACGTCTGCCTATCCGAATGGGAAACCCTCGCATCACAACATACAGCCTTCCAAACCATATTAGACAAAATCATCGGAGCTGGAATCGTAACACCCTCCCAGCTAGGAAATCCCAATATAATAATAGAAGCATTCTGCCCAATCCAAGAAGAACTCACCTTAAACGTCCTCACCTACCAAAAAGCATACGAGTGTGAATTCGGCTGCGCACAAGGAGCCTGCCTGCCTGAACAAGCACCTACGGCTGAAGCAAAAGAAGAAAACCCTATTGAAACAGAAGAAGCTCCAACAGAAACAACAACCCAAATACAAAACGAAGAGGGAACAACCACTACCGAAGATCAAGAAGATGGGGGAGATACACAAGAAACAGAGGAAGAAACTGAAAACACTGAAGAGATTCAGGAAGAAGAAACAACGGAGGATGAAGAAGAGGAGTCAAACGAAGAAGAGACAGACACACCAGAAGAGATAACCTGCGAAGACTCTCGTGATCCCTGTGGAGACATTTGCTGTTCCCCAAAACAACACTGCTCTCAACAAAATACACAGCTTAGCCCAGAGACATCGATATTAGAGAAGTTAATCAACTGGATTGACACATTAGCAGGAGATAAACCAACCTACTCTCCAGAAGAGGGCCTATGCATAGAAAATAAATGTGGAAAAACATATGGAGAGCTTCAATCAGACAGATTCAATTGTGGAATGTGTGGGAACAAGTGTGGATGGCCTTCAGCTTGTCTAAAAGGAGAATGCATCTTCACAGCGAAAGACAATGACAACTGTGGGGCGATTGGGAACAAATGTGATGAAAGAGAAAGATGTCATCAATCAAAATGTCATGACATACAAGATAATATATTTCACTGTGGAGAAATAGGGAATAGGTGTCCCCCATATGACATTTGTCAGGATGGAATCTGCAGAAGCACAAAAACAGATAGAAACAATTGTGGAGCAAAAGGAAATATCTGCTCAGAAAACGAAGATTGTTGTCCAAGAGAAATTGGGAGGAGTTTTTGTGAAAACATAATAGAAGACAAATCGAATTGTGGATTTTGTGGAAACAGTTGCAAAGGGAACACCCATTGTATAAAAGGGAATTGTAATGATCTCAAAAACGATAATGAAAATTGTGGAGGTGTGGGAAGAGCATGTAAGAAAGGTTACCTTTGTGAAAACTCAAGATGCATAAACGTGATGAGAGATTTCAAGAACTGTGGTGAGATCGGGAAAAACTGTATTGCAGTAAAGGGCGCAGGAGCATATTGCTTTGATGGAAACTGCATAAGCCTACAAGAACACCTTGAAAAAATGAGAGGTGTTTGTGAAAAGAATACTGACTGTTCAAACGGAAATACTTGCTACAAAAAGAAATGTATAAATCTAAAAACGGATAGAAACAATTGTGGAAGAATTGGGAACAAATGTGATTGGATCTGCAAGGAGGCGAAATGTGCCAGCCTCTCAGAAACAATCTATCAACAAAGATGTGAGGATGCAAAGAAAAGAGGTGAGGTATACATAACAGAAATTAGGCCATTTGAAGAACACCCTTTTTTGCGTGCAGATTGTAGAAACAAGCCCCTTGTATGGGAAAGAATGCCCCTCCCAGTCCAAAATCCAGTAGGAACAGGAGGAAGTGGACACCCACCCCTAGGAACAGCAGATCAGTAAGAAAGACTTATCCATTTCAGTGCACAAATCTTTATTAACCACATAACCCAAAACCAGACATGCCACAATCAGACATCTGGACAGAGAAATATCGCCCCCTCTTATTCGACCAACTCCTCGGACAACAAGAAATCGTCAAACGAGTCCGCTCCCTAGTCCAAGCCATGAACATCCCCCACCTCCTCTTAGCGGGCCCAGCCGGCGTCGGAAAATCCACATTAGCCCTCATCATAGTAAAAGAGCTCTTCGGCGATCAATGGCGTGAAAACTACTTGGAACTCAACGCCTCCGATGAAAGAGGAATAGATGTAGTAAGACAGAAAGTCAAGGACTTCGCCCGAACCAAGGCTATCGCCAACATCCCCTTCAAGGTCATCTTCCTAGATGAAGCCGACGCCCTAACGAAAGAAGCCCAGCAAGCCCTCCGAAGAACCATGGAAAATTACGCAAATACCTGCCGCTTCGTCATGTCCTGCAACTACTCCTCTCGAATCATCGACCCCATCCAATCCCGTTGTGTCATCTTCAGATTCAAGCTCCTCGAAAAGAAAGACGTGGCTGTGGTCATCCGACGAATTGCCGAGGCAGAGAAGCTAACCATCTCAGAAGAGGCCATTACACAACTCTACGAAGCAAGCGAAGGGGACTGCAGACGAGCCGTCAACCTCCTTCAAGCCACAGCCTCCGTTTCCCCAGACATCACCCCTGACATGATCAATATGATCTCCGCAAAAGCCCAGCCAAAAGACATGAGGGTCGTCCTCGACTATGCCCTCGCAGGTGACTTCACCAACTCAAGAGACAAACTCCTCGATGTCATGCTCACGGAAAGCATCTCCGGAGAAGACGTCATCAAAGCCATCCAAAAGGAAATCTGGAACCTCCAAATAGAACCCGAAATCAAAGTCCGCCTCACCGAAAAAACCGGAGAAACCGAGTTCCGCATGACCGAAGGCAGCGACGAATTCGTCCAACTCCAAGCTCTCCTCGCCTCTTTTGTCCTCGCAGGGCAAGGCAAAGCCACTTAGCAAAAAGGTTAAATAGCGAGATCTCCTAACAAAAACATGCAAAATCAACGAACAGTCTTAGAAGAAATAGCAAGAAGAACAGGAGAGCAAACAGTTCCATATAAAGAAGTATTCCCAGGTAATGAAGAACGATATGATGAAGGCCAATCCAGAACAACAATAACTCCTACAACTCCAGACAAAGAAAACCTGGTAGAAGAAATTCTCAAGCCCTATAAAGGGAAATAACAACACCCTTGGCATCAGCTCATTCTCAAAATGGGGGGGTGGTGGACTCGAGCCGGATGGCGAGCTAATTTCCCAGCGACCCTTAGGTCGCAACACCAAATAACTTAGATCGCAAAGCGATCTAAGGATTATTCTCCCACAACAACAATCAATAAATACCCTCTTACCTAAACGCACTCATGGTAAGTCTACAAGAGATGGAAAAACTAAAAGAAAGAAGACCCCAATTCCCCAAACCAGAATTCACCACAGACAAAAATGGCAATCTCGCCCCCGCAAACCCAACAGCAGAAGCACTCTGCCTCAAAACACGAGCATCCACACTAATAGAACCGCCAGACTACACCATCTGCAACCACAAACGATACCAAGGAGAAAAACAATGAAAACATACAACATGAAACTAAGAAAGGTGGGAGGTGGAAGAATAGCAGAAAACTACGAATCATCCGCACCAACAGAAGGGGAACATCTCCCAGAAAACAGCCTACTCGCAAGAACAATAAAAAAAGAAGGGATGAAAATAATAGAAGGAGGAAGGGATTCTGTTGAGATTACAGTAAAAATAGAATAATATGCCTCTAGAACCCCAAACCCCAAACCCGCAAAGCCCAGAACCCCCCCCTCCCCAAAACCAGTATCCTCAAGAACCCCCAACCCCAAACCAACAAAACCCAAACCCCGCCACCCTAGAACCAACCCCCTCCCAAAACCAAATCCCAAATACCCCATACCAACCATTCGCAGAAAAATACCGAGCCACCTCATTTTCCTCACTAGTAGGCCAAGACACGGCAATAGAAACAATAAAAGACTTCATCCAAAATTTCCCAAAAACCAAGAAGCGGGCCCTCCTCCTCCACGGGCCAGCGGGCACAGGAAAAACATCCATAGCATTAGCAGCGGCAAAAGAATTCGACCTCGAAGTCCTAGAATTAAACGCCTCTGATTTAAGAAACCGAGCCCAATTAGAAGAACGTCTCAAACCCGCAAGCCAACAACAATCTCTTTTCAAAAACAAAGGGAAAATCCTATTGATGGATGAAGTAGATGGAGTCACCGGCTCAGACAGGGGAGGCATCCCAGAACTCGTCCGACTCATCAAAGAAACCAAACACCCCATCATCATGACCTGCAACGACGTCTGGCAGTCCAAACTCTCTCCTGTCCGTTCTCAGTCACAACTCATCGAACTCCGTCCGCTCTCAACCCAAACAATAGCTGCGCTCCTCACCAAAGTCTCCCTTCAAGAAAGCATCAAAGAAAACCAGCACTTCCTCAACCAAATTGCCATCAAATCTCAGGGAGACATCCGAGCAGCTCTCAACGACCTCCAAGCCTACGCCTCCGGAGACAATCCTCTCGATCCGGATGTCGATGAAAAGCGAGACGTCGAAGAAAGCATCTTTAATATCCTCAAAAAAATCTTCAAAGACCGAGACGACGTCCGAAATCTCTTCGACTCTTCTTCCCTCTCACTCGATGAGATCCTTCTCTGGATCGAAGAAAATACCCCGAGAGAATACCACAACGAAGCCCTCGCCAAAGCCATGCTCGCCCTAGCAAACGCAGACCGCTTCCGAGGCCGCATCTATAAGAACCAGAGCTGGCGTTTTCTTGTCTACCAAAATCTCTTCCAAAGCAACGGCATCTCCTTCGCAAAGCCGGCACCTCTCGATGGATTTACCAAATACGAACGTCCCAAGAGAATCCTCAAGATCTGGCTCAACAACCAAAAGATCGCCAAGAAGAAAACCCTCGCACAAAAACTCGCACGACACACGCACACCAACACGAAGCGAGCCCTCAAAGACATCAACCTCCTCAAGCCCGTGCTCCAACAGACTCAAGTCCAAGAACAATTAAGATTGTCCGATGACGAGCGGGCGTTTTTAGAAAAATGAGCAGATGGTTCCCCTATGAAGAAGTAGTTGAAGGAAAAGTTCCAGGCATAAATGCAATAGAAAGAACCCTCAGAGAACTCCAACAAGCAATCTCAGGAAGAACAAGCAATCTACTCGGTGATGGGAAAACAAAACAACAACATCTAGAAAGAACACAAAGCCCAAACAAATGCCACGGCAAGCCGATAAAAGCAATAATCTACGGGTCAGGAGCCTGGCACCTTGCAGGATATCCTTCCTTAACCAGAAGAAGCGACATTGATCTCTATTGTGACAGAAGCGTAAAAATAGAAAGTAGGGAAAAGCAAAAAATGGAGGTGGAAAGAGGTGTAAGAATAAACACAAATGGGGAATCTAGGTATGAGGAAGAAGGCCCAACAGAACACCTGAGAAATCTCAGAGACCATATTTACAAAGGAAGGGAACATGAATGGTTAGACCAGAAACTCTATGACTACCCAGAGGACATTGACTTCAGAAAAAAAGGGATGCTCTATGACTACCCAGATGAACCAGAAGAATTCCAAGAGAGATTTTACCACATAGGAGATCTCCTCGACGAATTCGCAGGAAGAACCGTCTTCGGTCTTGCAGATCTCTCCGATAAAGGGAGAGACATAATCGGAAGATTGGAGAACGTTCCCTACCACCTCATAAGAGAGCTCATGATTTTCTTAGAAAAACCAACTGTTCCCGACAGAAAGGAGACTCTCCTGGAAGAATTTTTCAAAAATCCTAACGAATTCACAGAAAAACTCAAAGAGCCGATCAGAACAATTAACGGCATTTCAGAAGAATATGACCACCTCATAGAAAAAACAGAAAAAGCGAGATTCAGATCAAGAGAAGAATACAACAGACACATAAGAAGAATGGCCGGAGCCATCTATGACGCAGCCTGTGACATCTATGAAACTGTCATAAACGAAGATCAACAAGAACCACATTGGTCTGAGCTTATAGAAATCCCTGCTTAACCACATCCATCGACCATCCAACAAATTCCTCAGAAAAATCAAAAAAACGATGCGCCACCCAGACCTGAAGGTCTGGGTTTGACAGCGCTCGTTTCATCAAAGACCAAAGGTCTTTGAGGCCCCGCAGTCCGCAGGGCTGCGTGGGTTAGGATGTCCAAGGACGGTGATTCATCTCTGGCCTAAAGGCCAGAGTGTTCTCACTCGACTGTCCTTGGCATAAAACATTCACAAACCTACAACAGCCCCTCAATCACCTGCTCAAAAACCTCAAAAGGCTGCGCCCCCGAAACAAGAACATACCCCTCCGATTCAGTCCCAATCAAAAAGCCTGGCGTCCCAGTCACCCCTGCCTGTTGCCCGGCAACCAAATCTGCTGATACAACAGAACTAAACTTACCACTAGCCAAACACTCGGCAAACTTCCCTGCATCCGCACCCACCTCAGAAGCCCACAGAATATAATTCGTCTCGCCCAAAATCCGCTGTCCGGCAAAAATCTTATCATGCATCGTAAAATACCCAGTATCTCCCAACTGCTCTCGAACACAATGTGCTGCTTCAGCCGCAGGAGCAGCCTCAGGATGGATCTGGTTCAACGGAAAGTCCTTATACACCAACTTCGCCTTCCCGGTATCAATATAAGCAGCCTCAAGCGCAGGCAAAGCCTCAGAAGCAAACTTCGCACAGAACGGACACTGATAATCGCTAAACTCGACGATCACGACTTCAGCGCTAGCAGAACCCTTAACAGGACTATCACCCAATTCCACTGAAACCTTAGCGGCCGCACCAGAAGCGCCAGGATTCGGCAACCCACCATTATCCAAGGAAATCGGATCAACAACTAGCTGCTTTCCGTCAAGCGTCACATGCACCGGAACCTCTTGGCCATTAAACGATACCGTAACAAGATACAATGCCCCTTCTCTTCGAGCAGAAACTAAACTACCACTCCCTTGTCCCTGAGCATTCACAAAATCCACAACTTTCTGCCCAGCCACCTCAGCACCAACACCCCCAGAACCACGAACCAACACCACAAGAAGAACCACAGTAAGCACAATCGTAGCCAACACCCAAGGATTCTTCTCCACAGCATCCCCCCACTTCCCAACAGGAATCTCCCAAACATCACCCCCTTTCCTCACAGAACCTTTCTTCGCAGCCATCCCAGACCAAGAAAAGACTCGTTTAAAAACATTTAGGAAAAACCTCTATGAACCCCAACCTTGGTATCATATTATTTCACTCCGATCCGAGCCGCAGGCGAGCTAATGTTTATATAACACTCACCCCTCCTATCAAAAAGAAGAGGAACCATGCCATACGACATCATAACCGGAAGAAACGAATCCGACAAAACCAAATTCGGACAAACAGGCCTAGCCACCATCGGAAAATCCTATGTGACGATGGCCACCGCCACCTCTCTCTCCAACCCTCTCAAAATAGACGTCGCCAGATCACACGTCATCCTCATAGCGGGAAAGCGTGGCTCCGGAAAATCCTACACCCTCGGAGTCATAGCAGAAGAACTTGCCAACCTTCCCCCAGAAACCTCCAAGAACATCGCCTCATTAATCTTCGACACCATGGGCATCTTCTGGACGATGAAATTCGCCAACGAAAAAGACAACGCTCTCCTCAGCGAATGGAACCTTAAAACCAAAGCCCTTCCTGTGAACGTCTTCGTCCCCTTCGGAAAAATCAAAGACTACCAAGCAAGAAACATTCCGTTCGACAACACCTTCGCTCTCTTGCCCTCAGAACTACAAGCAGAAGATTGGCTGTCCATCTTCAACCTAGAGTTCACTTCCCTCCCCGCAGTCCTCTTAACAAGAACAGTTACCCAACTCCACCAAACCCA
>NYZR01000046.1 GCA_002687255.1 Candidatus Pacearchaeota archaeon
TCGGCAAACCGGCTTGAGCGAGTGCCATGGATGCTGCGTTGATTCCTGCCGTCCTTGTCCCAGCGTCTGCCTGCAAGATGTAGATGAAGACATCGACGACGGTGTTTGGGAATGCGGAGAGATCTAGGACTGGTTCGAGCGCCCACTTGGTGACTTCGGAGATTTCTTGTGCTCTTCTGTTTGGTCCTGGCCTCTTTCTGTCACCGACGGAGAAGCTGAGAAGATCGTAGGTGCATCGGAGGATTCCTGTGGAAGGATCTTGCATGTGTTGAGGGTGGAGCTTTCGTGGGCCGTAGACTGCTGCGATGGCTACGGTCTTTCCGAAGGCGAACATAGCTGAGCCGTCAGCGTTTGGAATGATGCCGACTTTCGCTTCCATCTTTCTTACTTCATCAAGTGCTCTTCCGTCTGGTCTTTTGTGTTCTGGCATGATTATTTATCGTTCTCGGCGAACCAGTCCTCCATTTTTTGTGTTAATCCTGAGACTGCTACTTTGTCTGCGACGTATTCGACTGCTTTTCGGGCTTTGATTTCGTCATCAATTTTTTCTCCTTTGATCCAGATTTCTCCGTTTTGTCCGACGGTGAGTTTACAGTTGGTTCGTTCTTTGATAAGACTGATCATAGATCCTTCTCGGCCGATGATTCGTGGGACTCTGCTTGGGATGACCTTGAAGGTGAAGCCGCCGTCGAGCTTGCCAAGTCCAGGGCCTTTCATGGAGAGGTCGATGCCTTTCGCTTTGACTGACCAGATCTTTGCTGCGACGATGTCTCCGATGCCGAGATGTTGATCCATCTCGTTCTTGTTCACATATCGTGGGAATTCTTCCAAAGAAAGGAATGCTGTGCTTGCGTAGCCGATATTAATTAACCAGCCGGAGAATGCGATGTCTACGACGGTGCCGATAACAATGTTGTTTCTTTGAGGAATGAATGCTCCGGAGAGAGGGATGACCTTTGTGACTTTTCCGAATTCTTGTGCCATGCCGTATCTGCTTGCTCTGATGTCTTGTCCTTCTTTTCGTGTTCCTTCGCCAGGGAGGTAATCTTCACCAGAGACAATGACTTCACCAGGGACGACAATTTTTCTTTCCTGTGGAGCTTCGGCAGGAGCAGATTCTCCTTCTTCGTGGGCCTTGTTAATTTCGTTTTCCATATTGGGACAGGTAACAATCAGCGTTCCTTGTTTATTTTTTGTTACGGTGTTTTTGGGTTTGGAGGTTATATAAATATTGTGGTTTTAGAAGGGAAGGAACTCTTTTCCCAATGCTTCCTTTATGAAAGGGATCTGGTATTTCTGTGAAAAATATTTTACTTGTTCGTCTATCTCATCTTCTGGAAAATCGGAAATCTGGGAAGAGGTTTTCCTTGTGAAGATGTCTGTTTGTTTACACTCGAATCTTGTTACGGCCTCCACATCTTGGGCTTTAGCCAACTCCTCGGCAACCTTTTCTGGGTTGTGCCATCTTGGAGTCACGAGTGAAAATTGTTTGTAGTATACTTTTTCTGTTTCTTCTGGAAGGAGCTCATCTCTCCCGATCCACCTCCCATTAAATTCCGTAAGGAAGAGTCTCTCTTTGTGTTCTGGCGCCTCTGCAAGTGCTTGGATGAACTCCTTGTGAAATGTTGCTACAGCGTAGGCACTCCTTCCATCGATAAATGGTTTGCTATGTGTCATTTTGTGCTACTTCCTCGGACAGAGAGGTCTGCTTGCAAACCTCTAGCCCTCGACATCAGAGATGTCTTCGGACTGAACAGCGCCGTGCGTGATGCCGTTCAGTTTTTCGTAGAAGTCAGTTTGCATGCCTGAAGGGATGTTGAGGATGACTTGGAGGTCTCCGTTTGGCAGCCATTCTTCTTTTTCTTTGTAGTCTTGGAGGATGCCGTAGGCTTGTCCGGTGAATTGTGCTGGGATGATGAGTTTGATTCTCTTTGTCTCTAATTTGATGGGGATGACTTCCTTTAATTTTCCTAAGAGGTCATTGAGTTGTTGTTCTGCTGGTCTGGAGTCGATGTTGTAGTGGACTTCGTCGATCGCTCGTCTGAGGCGATCTTCGGTGTAGGGATTTCCGTTTTGGTCGCTGGCGTTTCTGAGGAGGAGGTCTACTAGTTGCTTGACTTTCTGTTCTTGCTGTTCGTCTCGGAATTCTTGGGTTTTCTGGACTTCTCCTTTTTCTATTATTTGTTTTGCAACTTCATATAAGTCTGTTGCTTTGAAAGCGTCTTTGAGATCTGATTGGGATGCTACTGTGCCTTTGTCGATGTCGTAGTAAACTTCTGTGGATTCCAGAGCTGCCGTGATGTCTCCCGAGCCTTGTTGGATTTTGAGGGCTTCGTCTAGGTCTACTTTGATTTCGTAGTGTTTGCTTCCTTTTCGGATTTTTGCTGTTACGGTTGGCATGATTGTTGTTGGAGAAAGGGGTTAATAAGAATTTTGGTATAGTCCAGAAAGATCGCAGAAGAGTATTCTGCATCAAGCACTCATGTAAATAAATTATACATATAATTCAGGATGTTGTAATTGGACAAGGGCCATTTGTATTGCTTGTTTTGTATATGCTTTTCTATCTATTAAACCATCAGATACAATCCCGATGATCCCTTCTTGATAGCCAATATTTTTTTCTTCTGATAGGCCCATTTTGTGACAGGCATCGGATGCGTTTATTCCCTCTGATTTAATTAGTTTGGTGATCTCTGTTGGGAATTCAAATGCCCCAGATAGTCCGACATGAGATTCTCTTCCATCATAAATTGCACACGCACAAAAATCCATTTCCCCTGTTTTCGTATAGGGCACTTGCATTAGCCCGCTTTCGAGCCCTATACTATATTTGCATCCTTCAGTGAATGCGCTTCTTGCCCTGTTTATTGCGCCGCCCAGAGTTTCTTCCAGAGATTTTGGTTGGTCTGAAACTCCTGTTGGAACCTCAACAGAATGTATTTCTATGCCTTGTAAGAATGGATAATCTGGGACTAGTTCTCTGACTGCTTCAACTTTTACCGGGTTCCCGGATGCAACATTAATGAACATATTTATTCCCTCCTAATATCCTTTTTATACATTATTGTTATTAGACATAAGACTTGAGAACTTACAGCAAGTTTTATATACAGACCGTTTCTAACCACTCCTATGGATACAGCGAAGAAATCGGAGATTTCCTCGAGCACTAGAAGTTTTCTTACTGTTGAAAACTTCTGTGCAGCAAACTCCGTAAAAGAGTTTGCTTGCATCCACTTTAGGAGTGTTAATTAAAGTGGATATGCCGACAGAAATGCAGCATCAGGCGATGGGATATGATCGTGCGGCGACGATGTTTTCCCCGGATGGTCATTTGTTGCAGGTGGAATATGCGGAGAAGACGGTCAGACTGGGAAGTGCGTCGATTGCGCTGGCGTGTAAGGATGGCGTCGTGATTGTTGCAGACAAACGAGTTCGAGATAGTTTGATTGCGCCGGAGAGTGCGCATAAGATTTTTGAGATTGATGAGCATATTATTATGTCTGCTGCAGGCATTTTGTCAGATGCTCGGATGTTAGTTGATGAGGGGCAGATGACGGCACAGCAGCATCGGGTGACGTATGATTCTCCTATTGAGCCGTTGAGCATTATCAAGCATATTGCAGATAAGAAGCAGATGTTCACGCAGTATGGAGGCGCTCGGCCGTTTGGAGTTGCGGTGATGATTGCTGGTGTGAGTAAGGGGAAAGGGCATGTGTATACCAGCGATGTGACGGGGAACTTCTTTGCGTATAAGGCGAATGCGATTGGCGAGCATGATGAAAAGATCAAGGAAGAGTTGCGGAAGGATTTCAAGGAAGAGATGAGTATGGATGAAGGGGCTAGTTTTGCGTTGAGTATTTTTAAGAAAGTGCAGGAGAAGAATTTTGAGGTTGATCGATTTGAGATTGCTCGAGTTCCGCTTGCGACGGGGAAGCTGGAAAGAGTGAGTGATGAAGACGTTAAGAAATTGGCGAAGTAATTAAGGCATCCGGAAGAGTTTTCTAAAGATCATTGAAGTAATAAGAGAGAAGAGTAAATACCACCAGATCCAACTGCCAGCGATTGCTGTGGTTGCGTAGAGATTTCTGATCAGGCCGAAGAAGATAATGATGGGGAGGAAGGTGATCAGCATCGGTTTCATGGAGTGTTTGAACATTTCTCCGGTGTCGGCGAAGAGTTCCTTTTGGAGTTCGAGGAGTTTGTCTTCGTTGCCTGCTTTTTGATGTTCCTTCATTTCTGCCTGGAGTTTTTTCTGGCGCTCTTTGATGGCTCGGAGTTTGTCTTTGTCGAGCATGAAGAAGTTGACTATGGTGATGGCCAGCGTGACGAGAGCGGCGAAGCCGAGTAACGTGAGTTTCGGATTTGCTTGGACGAGTTCGGTGATCATCTTTTTCTAATTGGAAGAAGCAGATTGGGTATTTAAGGTTGTGGCTCGAGCTTCTTTGCGAGCTGATAAAAGATTGTGTTTGCTAGGTAAGATGCGAGAACCAAGCCCATGGCTTGGTTGACGAACATGAAAATGATAATAGCAAAAAACCCGTGGGCATTACTCTTGATGAACCAATTTCCAGCAATCTTCTTTTTATCTCGGAGGATGCCGAATGTTGAGTAGATTACTAAGATTGTGAGAAAGAACGTTGGTTCTATCACGAGGTTCGGAGTCAAGAGCACAGATAGGAATATTATTGTAGCCGCAATACCGTGATTCACATAATCAATTTTGTCTCTTAGTATCCAATGAAAGAGGATTGCTAGATAGAGAGATCCTGCTAAGGGGTTTCCTATGATTGTTAGTGCCCCGAAGATCCCCCAGAGCACGCCAAAAAGAATATCTGCTCCTTTAAACCATTTTAAACCATGCTCATTGAATAGGTCTGATAATTTTGTCGTGAGACCGAAAATTGCAGAGTTGATAAGAAAGATGACTGGATGTGTCAGGACATCTAGCACTTTATGCACCCATCATCTTCCTCATGGCGGGATGCATGTCGACGGCGTGTTGTTGGGCGATGGATTGATACATCTGATACATAATCATGACGGCTAGCAGGATTGCGGTTCCGGAGGTGAGGGCGCCGAGTGTGTCTGAGACAGCAGCGAGGGCGCCGATGGCCAGGCCCCCCATGATTGTCAGAGGGAGAATATACCGTTTGAGGACTGACTCTAGGACTCGAGGATCTTTTCGGAAGCCCGGAATTTGTAAACCGGAGCTCATGATGTTCTTTGCCTGAGCTTGTTCGTCCATTCCGGATGTCTTGACCCAGAAGACGGCGAAGATTGCGGAGAAGATCATGTAGAAGAGAATATGTGAGAGAGCTTGCCAGATTTGGATGCTTTGGAGAGAACCACGGATGAGCGATTCGAGAATGTTAGAAGATCCAAGCCAGAAGGCCAGGCCGGAGATAGGGACGCCTTGGGAGAAGGAGCCGAGGAATGTCGGACGGCCGAGCCAGTTTTCTATCATACCTCCGAAGAGCTGAAGATTTGCTGCGAGGGCTGCTACTAAGATAACGGGGATCACGGAAGCGTAGAGGAACGCAAGAGGCCATTTGACGCTGTAACCCCGTAGTCTTTCATAACTGAGAGGGACTTCGACTTTTAGGTTTTGGGCCCAGACCACTACGAGGAAAATCGCTACGGTGATGAGGATCGCTGCGATTGCGGTGAGTGCTTCTGTGGGTGCTCCGTTGATAACGGACTGCAAGATCACGAGGAGTGCGCCCGCACAGGGAGTGTTGCCGAAGTTGAGGAGGCAGTTTTCTCCGGTTGGGCCGATGAACTGGAAGAGTGCGGTGAACAACCGCCAGGCGACGCCGGCGACGATGAAGAGGGAGACACCTGAACCGAAGCCCCATTTCTGTGAGACTTCGTCCATGAACATGATGACGAGACCTCCGAGGATTAATTGGAATATGACTATGCCTGCGAATCCAGGTGCTGCGGCAAGGCCACCCATGACGACGTAGACGATCGCTTCGAAAACGATAAAGAAGAGGACGCCGAGTTTCTGTAGGCCTTGGAAGAATTTCTTTCCCTCTTCGGTGTTCGTATCGATGTTTAAA
>NYZR01000047.1 GCA_002687255.1 Candidatus Pacearchaeota archaeon
CTCAGTCCCACAACTCCTCGACCTCCTGAAACTCCCCTACGAACTCAAAAAACACCCCAAGATCATTCTCAAACCAACACTAACAGACACACCTAGCAAAAGCACACCAGCAGAACTCACCGAAGCAGTCCTAAAATACATCCTCAACCACAAAAACCCCGTCGCAGAAATCTTCATAGCAGAAGGGGCCGATGGTCATGATACAGACGATCTCTTCCAACAGCAGGGCTACACCACCCTAGCAGAAAAATACGGAGTCGGCCTGATCGATCTCAACACCGCAGAGACCGAGGAAACCGAGCACCACGAATTCTTGAGATTCGACACGATCCAATTCCCCACACTGCTTAAGGACAGCTTCCTCATCACCCTTCCCAAACTAGCCCAAGACCAAGAACTCGAACTCCAGGGCGCCCTCACCAGCACCCTAGGCATGTTTCCGGCAGACCACTATAGGGGCTTCCTCGCCGCCAACAAATCCAAAATCAGAAAATGGCCTGCCAAATACGCCATCCACGACATAACGAAATGCAAGATGCCAGACCTCGCCATCATGGACGCCTCAGATCATGTTCTCCTACTGGCAGGACAGCCCCTAGCAGTAGACAAAAAAGCAGCCCAACTCTCCGGACTCGTCTGGAAAGACATCGGCTATCTCAAAATGATGGACGAAGCCCAGGAAGAAGCCATTCAAGTAAAAGCGTAATCTATTTCAACCCCCGTTACCAAAAAGAACCATGAAAAAAGCACTCAGAATATTCATCACCGGCTCCGTCCAAGGCGTCACCTTCCGTGACTACGTCAAACAACACGCCGATGAAAAAAACCTTGCCGGATTCGTCAGAAATCTAGAAGACGGCAGGATAGAAATCTTCCTAGAAGGAAACCAAGAAGAAGTCGAAGCAGTAGCAGCCATCTGCAAGCGAGGCCCTCCTCACGCCCAGATCCGAGACGTCCAAGAAAAAGAAGAAAAATATCAGGACCTCAAAGAATTCAAGATCCTAAGATTCTAATTACTCAGAATTTCCAGAGTTTTCGCCGGAGCTACAAGAACAGCCACACCCTCCACACTTACTACAACCTGCACAGGTCTCGCCTTCAGCACCACATCCATTACAGTTACCCATCATGCCCTCCTTATCCCATGTGCAACATTCTAACTTATAAATACCTTCCGATATGAAAACAGCCAAAAACAGCCCCCACAACCTATATAAACCCCATTTTCCCACTCTTCCTATGGGGAGACAAGATCAAATAATAAATGAGAGGATGAAGAAACTAAACGCACTCAAAGCCGCAGGCATAAACCCGTATCCAAATCGTTTCGAGGTCAAGCACACAGCCCAAGAACTCCAAGACAAATACAAATCACTCAAAAACAACGAAGCAAGGAAAGACAAACTCAAACTCGCCGGCCGACTTATGTCCTTCCGGAACTTCGGAAAAATAGCCTTCGGCGTCCTCCAAGACCATTCAGGAAAAATCCAAATCCAAATCCAATCGGACAAAACCCCGGAGAAAACGCAAAAGTTCATCAAAGACTTCGTAGACACCGGAGATATCATCGGAATAGAAGGCACACCTCTAAGAACAGAACGAGGAGAACTCTCTGTCCTCATTAACACAGCAACCATGCTCACCAAATCCCTCCTCCCCCTCCCAGAAAAATGGCACGGCCTCCAAGACGAAGAAGAACGCTATCGAAAACGCTACCTAGATACCACAATCAATAAAGAAGTGAAAACAGTCTTCGAGACAAGAGCAAAAATGCTTTCTATAATGAGGACATTCATGGATGAGAAAGGCTTCATCGAAATAGAAACCCCTCTCTTACAGACAGTCTATGGGGGAGCACTTGCCGAGCCGTTCATCACACACATCAATGCTTACGACACCGACGTTTTCCTCAGCATCGCCCCAGAACTCCCTCTAAAAAAAGCACTCGTCGGAGGATTCAACAAGGTTTATGAAATCACCAAGAAATTCCGGAACGAAGGAGCCGATCGTTCTCACAATCCAGAACACATGACCATCGAGTGGTATCAGTCCTACGCAGATTATAATGATGGCATGGACTTGGTCGAAGAACTCATCAAAAAACTAGCAAAAGAAGTCTTAGGAAAACAAACAATCACCTATCAAGGACACAAAATAGATTTACGAAAGTGGAAGAGGATCACCTTAGCAGACGCAATACAAGAGCATCTAGGGGAGGACGTCTCAAAAATAAGAACAGACGACGATGCAAAAAAGATAGCGGAGAAATATAACATCAATCCCGAAGAGATAACTAAATCAAATATTCAAGATGAATTAATGAAATTATTCAGGGAAAAACTGATTCAACCAACTTTCCTCATAGACTATCCACTTGAGTCTTCCCCATTAGCAAAGCCAAAAGAATCTGATCCAACAAAGGCAGAAGTCTTCCAGCCGTTTATCGGCGGTCTGGAGATTGCTCGTGCATACTCTGAATTAAATGATCCTAAACTGCAAGAAGAACATTTCAAGGAACAGGAAGAAGAAAGAGAGAAAGGAACAAAGGAGACAATGCCAACAGACAGTGACTTTGTGACAGCACTTCAGCAAGGCATGCCCCCTGCTTGCGGCGTGGGCATCGGAATAGAAAGATTAGTTATGCTATTCACAGACAATGCTTCTATCCGAGACGTTATTCTCTTTCCTTTCATGCGCCCTCTACATTCAAAAAACAAAAAAGGAGGTGAAATGTGAATGGCAGACCTAGTGGTCAAAAGTAAAGTCAAAGAAGCCGTTTCTGATTTGAGCGTTTCTGCAGATGTAGCAGAAAAGCTGAACCAGCTCGTCGCAGAGCTCCTCGCTCGTGGAGCGGAAAGAGCGAAGGCGAACGGTAGAAGAACGTTACAAGCACGAGACCTTTAAGGTTTCTCCAAGTTTCCCTTATTTTTAATTCAGGGGGTGAAAAACCCCCATCATACTCACAAAAGATGTCAAACAAAGCAAAAGGCTCCCGAACAGAACGAGAACTCATAAAACTCTTCACCGAACACAGTTGGCGAGCCGTTCGAGTCGCCGGCTCAGGCGTCAACGACGATTCTCCGTGCGATTTAATAGTAGGAAAAACAGCAAGAAAAGGATACACCATCGAAGCGAAATCTTCTAAGAAGACGCTCATCTATATCTCAAACGAACAAATGCACGACTTCATCATGTTCTCGAACATGATCGGCCTCAAGCCAGTCATAGCCGTCCGCTTCAACTACGAAGGCTGGCTCTTCCTCGACCCCAAACACCTCAAGTCCACAGAGAAGGCATGGGGGGTCTCTCTCAAACTCGCAAAACAAAAAGGAAAAAAATTCAGTCAATTTTTTGAAACAGCTGCTACAAACGGACAGACACAAGAATTCGACGCTGAAGCCATGGAAGAAATTCTTGCCCAATTAGAAAAAGAAGAAGCCAAGGCATAAAAACCTAGAGAAAAAACAGCGTCATCAAGATTATAAACTGTCCACGCCTCCCTAATCAATGACAAAAAGGGGACAGGTGACCATTTTTCTGCTTGTGGCGATATTGCTCGTCGCAGCAATGGTGGTTCTTTTCCTAACAAAAGATAAGCTATCAATAAAAGGAGCCGAGACCACACCTGAAGAGTTCGCACCAATCACAGAATACATAGAATCTTGCCTCGCAAGAAGCCTGGAAGACGCAGTAAGACTCGTCGGCCTCCAAGGAGGACACATAAACTTGCCCGAGAATCACGTAGAAGCAGGATTATTCAAGGCAGCTTATGGGGTGGAAAACAACAAAAATGCCATCCCTTCCAAGAAGGCTATAGAAAGCGAGATCAGTCGCTATGTTGAGCTAACGGCTCCTTTCTGTTTTGACAGATCTGAGTTGAGACAATATGATCTTTCCTTGGGAGATGCGAAAGCAGAAGTCTCAATATCAGATAAATCTGTCGGAGCAGATCTACGAATGCCTCTTACGATCACACAAGAAGAAGGTGCAATCCTCCACGACAAAACATAAAGCGTAAACATAGAAAGCCCTCTCGGCGAGACACTAGATTTCTCTGAAAAGATCACCAAAGAGATCATAAAAAATCCTGCCTCCTTAAACATAAACCTCCTCTCACAGTCAGGATTTTTCGTAAGAGTGTTAACTCAAGAAGAAAAAGAAATATATGTAATCACAAGAACAATAAAAAGGGGTGAAGAAGTATATGTCTTTATGTTTGCCACATAAGGCGCTAAAACTCATAATCTGCTTAGGCATTCTGACCATCTTTTTCATATCTCATGGGCTTGCAACCGAAGGAGAGGAGCTAGAGATCATAGGGGGTCTAAAATATGTAAAAGACGGAACAAACGAACTGGAAATTGATGGGAAAAAGATACAATTAACTGAAGAAGGATCAAGCATCCAAGTCTTGAAAGAGAAGGAACAAACAATCTTCAAACTAAAGGGCTCTGGTAGCCTCACATTAGAAGGCGGACAAGAATTGGGAAACATAGCAAATGCAGAGATAAAAACAGACAAGGAGGGAATCTTTTATGCAGATTTCATCGCAACAAGGGATGAAGAATACTCTTTTCAATACGGAACAAATGAACTGAACGTCGCTGCAAAAAAAGACTCAAGAGTCACTTTTGACTCGAGAGAAAAAAAGGTTCTTGGTGAAAACGTTGAGATTCTTTACGGAGGCACTATGGTGAATACACAAGATACCGTCACACTAGAATTTTCTCAAGAAGGCCCATTAAGCGAGATAGATTTTTCAGAAGAAGGGACGTTCCAAAGCGAAGATGGCCTCGCCTTCAGTTCCGAGGACTTTAAAGTCTACCTGAACGACCAAGAGGCAGGAAGGGGAGAAACCTACATCCGATTGGACGGCGGCACAAGTGAGCTCGCAGGACAAATAAGCATGACTGATAACAACTACGGTCTCGACTACACGGGCTTAGGCGATGAAAGCTCTGTGGAATACGATGACGAAAAGGCAAGCTTCGATCTCACAGGGTCTGCCGAAATTTCTAACGGATTCACCCATCTCAATATAAGGGATGAAAAGATAACTCTTGAAACAAATACTCTCACAGATCTCAGCGAAGAAGGAGAACCTTTTTCTGTAACCTATACGGATAATGAGGGAAACGAACAAAATATTCACCTGGGGAGCCTCTTCGAAGAGTTTGGAGTAGTAGCTTTCGGAGAATCTGAAGGGGGCTTCGTAACACAATCTCTCGACACTCTTAACACGGATCAACTCTTCAAGGCATCACAATTTGATCCACACTTTGCAGCGGCAGACGGGTTTGAAGAACGAGGGCTCTCAGACCTAGCAAAAGAGACCTACATTTTTATAGCAGAGCAATCACCCCCGGGCTCTGAAGGAAGACGTTATGCAACCGAAAGATTAATGCGTTTGCGAGATCCCTTAGCAAAACAAGAGGTGCTTTTCACAGGGGTCGCCGAGAATCACGACGGCTCTTACATCCAGCTAAATCAAGAAGAAGGTTTGATCTCCACAGGAAGAGACGACCCAGCTTTCGCAGCGGTTTATGCAGAAAAAATAATTGAAAGTGAGGTGCTTCAAGGAATAAGCAAACCTTTTGAAGCATTAGGAGAGGGAACAGAAAAATTGCTCAAGAGTATCGAAGTAGAAAGAAACTTAAATAGGGAAGACCTGGAGAGACTGAATCAAGAATCAAGAATTGGATTGAATAGGGAAGAGGTGAACCAATTAGGAGAATTTCTTGAAAAAGGAGACAGAAGGGGATTCGCAAATGCTGCCCAAGAGCTGGTAGAACGTAAAAAGAGGCTTCTCACCATAAAGAAAGAAATTTCTGACATTGCGGCAGCCCAAGAATCTTTCGTGCCAGGAAGAAAACTTTCAAATGAAAATGCACAGTTCGGAGTCCTTCTCCAAGAAGCAAGAAGAAGGGATGGGGAATTAATAAATAGGTATGAAATCCAAGAGAGAAAAGAATCATTCTATAAGGCGGAGATGCAGATAGACTCTCTGATCTACTCGGAAGGGTTGGGAGATACTTTAAAAGAAAAAGCTATCTCTTTGGCAAACATCGATGAAGGAACTGTGCTGGCATTAGAGGAGATCATGGGGGAAAAAGCAACTCTTGATCTTCTTAGATACAATGCAGCAAAAGAAATTAACAAGATGTCAACAAATGAGAACATTCTCCAAAAACAGTTTTTAGGAGAATACTCAAAAAAACTCACTTCCTCAAACTACTTAGATGTGGTTGACGCAAGCATAGAGAGACTAGTAGAAGAAAAGACAGGACTCAATGTGGGAGACTCTCAAGACATTCCCCCTGAATTGATTGAATACGCCGCTCAACAAGTGAAACGGGAAAAAGAAATTTCTTCAGTGGTGTTAGACACGTTTAACAAAAACTCATTTAATGATCTTAACCAACAAGAAGTTGCATCAGCATTAGCGAACATCAATTCATTCAAGGAAGATTTTTACAAAACAGTCTCTAATGTGAAGTTTAAAAGAACCGGAAAGGGCCTGTATGTGCTTCAGGAAGGTGTCAGCCCAACACTCTCTGACATCGTCCTCATAAACAGAATGGATGGTGTAGCTTCTACCCAAGAAAAAGAAATCCTAACAAAACTGCAGCAGCAGCAAGACCTTGAGAAGTTTACAGACAAAAATTTAAAGAGTGCGATTGACTTCGTGGGTGCCTCAAGCGGGCCCGCAGGACTTGCAATAGAGGGGGGGAAATTCGTTGGAGAGGAACTTGCAGAGAATGGAGCATTCTATATTGCAGGATTGGGCCTGGGTGCAGCAGCAAAAATGGCAGGATCAGCAATCCTAAAGTCAAAAAGAATCCGTGATTTAGAGAGGGCTACAGAAACACTCGAAGCATTACAGGAGAGAGGTGTTACACTAAGCGAGCTTGAAAGGATGGGGCCTCTCACGCAAAGAAAGAATGGTCTCATCGAACTAGAAGTAAAAGACCCAAGAGTCCTGAGAAGATTCACATCTGAGGATGACGTCCTTTCCTTGGCTGATGAAGGGTTCAGAGTCATGAATCTGGAAGGACAAGACATCCTTGTAAAAACCCCTGGGGTAGAAATCCCTGACGGGATCTATGAGGGGCTCAGTCTCAGGCCACTTTCCGGAAAGACTATTACGGAAGAAATCGAATTTATCAGAGAAGGGACAGAACAACTTTCAGAAGATCTAGGGGGTATGTTTAAGAAAGGAAAACCTTTTGATCTCATCGATTCAAATGGGAAGCTGGTCGCTAGATTTGAAGATCTAGATGATTTTGAAAGAACAAAAATCAATGTGAAGGCACAACAGTTAGGCGCAGGGAAACCTCTCGAAATCAATGGAGATCTGGTGGAGAATGTAAGGATCGGAAAAGATAGGGCCCCAATTATAAATCTTGAGAAGGTGGATCTTCCTAAAAAGGGGAATGTTCTCGTATTCAGAGGGGATGATTTGGGAGGAGTCGATCCTGAGAGATTAGGAAAACATTATGAGGGGCTCTTAGAAATAAGAGAGCAAGAGTTCCATAAAGATCTCTTAAGGGTAAGGGATGAAACAGCCTTGTCAAGAAAGAAGCTAGAAGAAGGATTGGAAATACTAGATCTAAGGAAGTTGGGGTTTTCTCAATCTAGGATAAGAAATCTACCACAGAGCGAAGCAGACGAGGCGGTGAAATTTCTGAGAAAGGCAGAAAATCCAAGCAGTCAAAAATCATTTAGTGACGAAAGAATAAAAAAGGCAATGGCTTCCGGAGATCAGCAATTAATAGAGGAAGCTTATGGTGCAGGAATTGTGGGAGAAAGATTGAGAAACTTTGAGAAGAACTCAGA
Source organism: Candidatus Pacearchaeota archaeon (assembly GCA_002687255.1). Classification (GTDB taxonomy): domain Archaea; phylum Nanobdellota; class Nanobdellia; order Pacearchaeales; family GW2011-AR1; genus ARS50. The sequence continues at coordinate 7,837 of NYZR01000047.1, forward strand.
AAGCGTAGAAAAGCTCATTAAGAAGGGGATAGATAGGGGGCTTGACTTAGACGCATCTTTCAACATCAAATCAAAAAGTGTAGAGGAATTCACAGATTCGGAGTTATTAGAAGCAAAGAGGGTGATTCTGGGAGCAGATATAATCTCTGAGCCTCAATCAACAAGAAGCCTAAACCCGAGAAGGAGCATGACCTATCACAACCATCCAATAATTCCTGAGAAGCTAAAATCCGGAAGCCCCCTGATAGACGCAGAATTAAGAGAGATTGTGAAGAAAAGGTATCTCGGGGTTTATGATCCAGAGACGGGAAAAACTCTAAGAACAGATCAAGCAACTTTCAATCAAGAAGTGGAAAAATTGAAATCTAAGGCGAAAGAGGAACTTCCAAAAGAAATGTCAAGAATTAAAACAAAACTATTGAGAATGGACAAATCGCTAATAAATTATAACGACCCCTCCGGATTTATCGCAGAAAGAAAGACGTTTGTGAGAGAAACACTAGGAAATCTTGAAAATATTCCCCCAAGGAAAATTAGTGAGCTGGCATTAGAGGAAGGCATAAATTTACCCCATAGAAATGAACTCTTTGATGGTGCATTTTCTCATAAAGAAAGAACAGAGGAATTTCTGGCAAAGTTGCTAGAGAAGGACGGAATGCTTCTGCCCAAGAGAGATTCGGAAGGAACATACCTATCGCACAAAGAACAATTAAATGAGTTCTTAAGACAAGATGGGCGGGCTCTACAAGAAAGCGGAGGTATAAGGAGGGTGAAGGAAAAGCTTTCTTCAAGAATGACTCTTCTAAAAAGGGAGCATCAACAAGCAGAAAAAGTAATGGGTCTTTTAGAAGGGGAAAATAATGATTTATTCTTCGGAACAATAGCTTGGGGATACACCTTACCTTCAGGGTTAGCAGGAGAGGGAGGAGATCTAGGGGATCTTTATGGAAAGCAGGATTGGTTACAATTACCTAACGGAAGAGAAATAAAAATGGAATACATAAGCTTCCAAGGAGGGTCAACAAAAGTCTTTCAGATAAAAGGAGATCAAAATTTCCAGGTCATAAGAGATACAGGGTCTAAAAGAATGGTGGAAAAACATAAAATAAGCGACATCATCATCGGGGCAGAATGAGCAGCCCAACAACAGAAAAACTAGACAGAAACCGCAATATCCTTCTTCATCTCCAGAACCCTCCCAAGGGAAGTTTGAATAAACAGCTGTGCGAAATTGGCAGCAGATTAGGATGCCAGATTTCGCTCTTTCAAACTTCCCGCCGAGAACTTGGAATGCCCCTGCAATGTTCTCGCAATCAAGACACCCTCCAACTCAAGCAACTTCTTAACAATCTCACTCTCGGTATCCAACATATACAACTTAGTCTTCCCAAACTGCCTCGTCACTTTGACAATCCCTTGCCGCTCCAACTCCGGCCAGTGGTTGAAAAAGGTCGCCCGAGAAATGCCCGCACCCCCGATGATATCTTTTTTACTCACATCAACATCTTTATGTTCAATCAGAAAATCTACTATGGCAAAAACAGGGTTCTCCCCCAAAAACTGCACCAACAATGATTTCTCCATAAAAACTAACAAAAAGAAAAGTATATAAACCTTACTGTTCAAAGTATAGCAAAATAGACTAATAAAATGCGGACGGACGAACAAATAAAAGGAAAAATCTTACACAAACTCACTCGTCTTGGAAAGTTTCATCACAGCCACACCTCCATAGATAACACGCAGAAAGGTTTTCCAAAAGACTTACAAGGAAGAGCCAAGCAAGCAGCAAAAGAATTAAAGAAAGAAGGCATCCTACTAAGCAAACCCACTAGCTACGGAGAAGAAGTCTCAATCAATACAGCAAAGAAAGAACAGATCATGCGCTACATCAATGCATTCCTCAGCTCCTAACTCAACTGAACAGCACTCACCACAATCGAACACTCATTCGGACTCGGCTCATTCCCAAACTCATCCTGACACTTCACGTAATAGCTCTGTCCCCCATCCCACTTCGCAAAGTGCGTCGTCTTCAAGCTCGCAGGGTTATGAATCATCGCAAGCCCTTCAGCAAACACAAAGTTGCAGCTATCCAAACTATACTTACACTCAGCATCCTCATCCGTCACAATCTTCAACCCATCACTCTCCTTGTAAGCCCTGGTTACCACGGGCGCTTCCTCATCCAAATCGACCACAAACTCCAAAACAGCCTCCACAGCATTCCCACCAGCATCGATACACCGCACAGTATACTCATAGTTTCCTGACACCAGGTCTAACGATTGCCGATGCTCGTGACTGTCCGTCTCAAAGAACGTCACAAAACTTCCTTCAACACCACTAGGCGAGAACGCACAAATCGCTCTCCCCTCGGCAGCCCCGTCATCCGTCCGCACAAACAACTCAACCGCCTGTATCTGCGTGCTACCCACAATCGTCTCGTTCGACGGCGTCGCCTCCAAGATGTTCAACGGCTGACTCCCCTGTAACACCAGAGCAAAACTCTGCACATTGACATTCCTGTCCCCCTCAGCAGCCCCTGGCTGATCCTTACACCTAAAGAAGAATTCATTTGCAGCCCTATCTTGAATGCCTGTCAAATCACCAGAGCAAGCATATAACAGGTCACTATTCAGCTGCGTCACATCAATCGAACAATCTAACTCATTTTCCATATCTTCATACCCTTTGTCTTGGCGAGACCACTTACACTCTGCAGGCTCATTAACAAACACCTGCACAGGAACCTCATCAACCTCAAACTGCACGGCAGCCCCTTCAGCAAACGAGGTCTGTTCTATGACAGGAGGCGTCGTGTCTGGGCTTTCATCAATACAGAAACTCACCGCAAACGCATCCTCATTTACGTTTCCGTTCGCATCCTGACAGCGGACGTAATACGTAAACCTTCCGTCTGTTCCGAGCACTAGACTCAGATCCACATCTTCATTACTCGGACTCGGCAATCGGAAGGCCTGGCTATGGTTGGTCAGATGCAAGTTATTATCCCCGAAGAAGAAATCCATTTCTTCAAAACTCTCCTTGTTGGCCATATCAATCTTACACTGGGCCGGCTCATTCGTCAACAACCCAAACTCTAAGTTTGTAAACGCCTGCAAACATCCGCCCCCTCCTTCCGTCCGAACAATCTCCATCCCCAGACTCGGCGGCCGTGTCTTCACATTCGTATACCTGTGTCCGGCAGTCAACGCTTCCTCAAACGGCGTGATCGTCGGGCTCACCACATCATCCGGACTCACATGAACACACTTCTCATCCCCAGTCCCCGCATTCACCAGCTCACACGCCTGTCCCAACGACTTACATCTGTATTCCGAGCACGGCCTAAATGGATCTTCATTACACCGCTCACACGACGCCCCGCCAAGAACCGGCTCCCACGGCTTACATTCAAACCTGACCAATTTTTGTTCCTGTTTCTTATAAGTCAACACAAAAATCGCAGCAGCGACGGCCAGGCCTGCGATGCCTGCAAACTTACCAGATTTCGGCAATAACTTACCAATGCTCTTGCCAAATCCTCCTTCAGCTCCCGCAAGCTGCAATCCCTTGATTGCCTTCCACGTCATAATCCCTCCAATCGCCGCATAGGTCAGCGAATTCTTTATTTCAGGACTTGCCCCGAACACTCCTGCAAACAACTGAATCCCTCCAGCCACCGCCCCTGCATAGGTCACCCCCTCGGCAAGATGCCCAAAGAAATTACTTGTCACATCAATTAACCCTAACAATTTTCCTGTCCGGGGCCCTTTTCCAGCAACACTCATCAACGAAACCTTTCCAACCTCAAAGAATTCATCTCCTGCTTTAATGGTGCCATCAGCCTGCTTAACCCCCTCGAGGATCTTTCCACCACTTCTGAATTTAATAACAGCTCCCGCCTTCGCAGAAGTATACTCCTTACCAAGTGCCGCCAGGGCGGCAACATCGCCGCTCCCTGCACCATCAACCTTTTCTTTAGAGGGAGGAGGAGGGGGGGGCCCTTTTCCAGCAACACTCATCAACGAAACCTTTCCAACCTCAAAGAATTCATCTCCTGCTTTAATGGTGCCATCAGCCTGCTTAAC
>NYZR01000048.1 GCA_002687255.1 Candidatus Pacearchaeota archaeon
AGCCAATGGTAGACAATGAGCTAAATGATGTATTATCATCAGTTTCAAGGTCAATAGTCACATCAGTTCCACCAGCAAACGTAGTCGTTACCTGAATCAGTATCAACATCGGATTACCTGGACCTCTATTGGCTACTCCCAAATCCAACACATTCGTTGAATCTGCAGTCGTGGTTAATGCCTGATCGTCTGAATATAAATTCTCTTTATCAAGAATCATAATTATTCTCCCTAAGTTCTAAGGATTAATACTAATAAAATAACCCTTATGATTCCCATAAGGTTGTCATAAGGTTAAAACTATGTTACCTGTGCTTCTGTTTGTGTAAGACCATCTACTCTTTTAATTGGTATGCCCTGAAAGGTCATTACACGGTTAGGGCCACCAAAGTCCTGGAATGACAGTTGTACGTTAGCTTTTTCAACAGCCTTCTTTGTGAGTGCAGTATATACAACACGGTCACAATACCATACGAGTCTGCCACCTGAAAGATTTTCCATCTTAGCGTGCATACCGTCAATCATATCGTTGATAAGGTCTGCAGACGAATCTGAGCCACTACCAATAGTAAGCAGGGCGCTTACGTCAATATTTGCGATTCTTACAACGTGCCTCCAATCCCTAACCGAAAGACCGACTTTCCATAAGTAACGAGTCTGATAAACCACTCGCTTACCACCACTAGAGTCTGTTTCGGTCTGAACGCCCATATCTTCATGCTGCAGTCCAGCAGTTGTGCCTTTTGGAAAGAAAGCATGAGTGTGGTTATCGGACCATTTAATCAGCCACATTGAGGTATTATCAGAACCAGAACCGCCAGCGTCTATAATCTGTCCGCCATTATCGGCGGATGTGTCACCAAATCTAGGTGCAAGACCTAAAAATTCTTCTGGATCGGTATCTGTGTTGCCATAGAACAATGTCTGTACAAATTCGTGATTCATAGCCTGAAAGAATGCCTGATCTTCGGAAAGCCTGAGAGCTGCTACATCGCCACCTAAGTCTCCCAAATCTTTGTCAAGAATTGAGAATGCTTCAAGGATGCCTGCTGTATCGTCAACCTGTACGGTTGTTGATTTAGATGGTGTGGTGTAACCATACAGCTTTCTCCATGTGGTTGAGGGAAGACCGCTTCGCATTGTGGTCCTGTGGCCAGTTTGCGTGTTTCCTTCCAACACAACCATGTCTTGCATAACTTCATTCGTTAATGCAAGCAACTCGATTACCGTAGCGATTTTTTCGCCATTAGGATCGAGCCGTTTGACTTTATCTGCAATATTCAGATAAGTCGTTCCTACTGTTGCCATGATATTCCTCCTACGTTAATTTAGGCAATAAAAAAGGACATAGTACGAGGAGTCGTGGCTCCACGATGCCATGCCCTTTAATATCACCAACAAATAAAAACTGCCCCTACTTATCCTTTCGAGTGAGAAGGATAAAGTATTTCCTTTGCTTCCTTCGGTGTTGTTTTCCCTGCTGCACCGCTACCGAAAGAAAACGAATCTTCACCTATTTTTTCACCAACTACCATAAATGCTTCTACGAAAACAGGGTGGTTTCCAAGCCCTGTACTGTCTAAAAGCTCTGGAAGTCCTTTTACATTCAACGCTTCCATGCCTTTCTTGGCGACAGCAAGATTTTCATTTAGCTTATCACCAGTCTCCCCTACAAACTTTACATTTGATTTTACTTCCTTTACCCAGCCATCCATTTCGGCCTTGTGTGCCGCAATCTGGCCTTTGTTCAATTCAGCCTGCAGATTAATCAGACCCTGAGTCTGTTCGGCCGACATCTTATTATCATTAACAAAACCAAGGAATTTCTCTTGTATTTCTTCATTTATCTGTGCACCTTCGGGGAATTTGAGGTCTTCGGCCGTTACTAATTCTGGGGCACCCTCTTTCTTCTTTTTATCCTCTGGCTCTTCAGGAGCATCTTCGGTATCTTCGGCTTCTTCAGCTTCCTCGTCTTCGGTACCTTCTCCTGACTGTTCGGCATAATCACTTTCGACAGGGTACATGGTTTCTTTCGCAGCTTCTAAATCTGGTTCAGTATTCTCTGCCTTAGCCCCAGTATCTTCTTTTTTTTCTTCCTCACCCATCATTTTCCTCCTCAATATATTTATGTTCAGCAAACATCATTTCATGCTTATCTGGACACGCGGATAATATTTTATGTAACAATCGCAATCCTATCCTTTTCATGCCCGAATTTCTCGCATGAACATATGGATTATCATTGAATCCATCTTGATACACTCCGCAATCTGCCAACATTTCCCATACAAAATGCCTGCCTGCCTTTAAGCCCATTACTTCGTTTGTGGCCGCAATATCATACAGAGCATCGGTTTTTGCTGATTCTCCCTGTTCTTTTACCTCTTTACTTTGCTCTTCAAACCCTGAGTCTTCTTTCATGTTACGGAGGTGCTACGCCTGTAAGCTGTTCAAGCATATTACCAGTACCAACTGGTGCATTCGCAAGATCTTTAGCTGCCGATGCCGCCGTTGCGCCTGCCTGCATGGCAAGCTGGGCATTAGCCTGCTGCTGTTTTGCCATTCTTACCTGATTTACATCTTTCTCGGACCTTATGATTTCAGCAGGCACATCAAGCATCCCCGCCGCTTCATTTACGGCTCGGTCAAGATCCAGCTTATCTACTACGCTTGGATCTATACCAGCCCAAAGACCGACAAGGCCAGTTAAACGCTCCATAGCACTTATAGCCGCCGCCTTCTGAGCTTTTGCCAGAGTAGATATATATTCAACTTTAACATCTTGTTCCATCAGGTCGTGTGGCGGTTCTGGTAATACATTCGCCGCTTCGGCCAAGCTAAACACTCTATCTATTAACGGGTTGAGAAATTCTTCGTTAAGGCCTTCAAGAACAGGCCCCAACATAAGCAACCGCTCTTTATCTATTTGAAAGGCAACTTCAGCCTTCATATCCTGCGGCCTGTCATTAGCCAGTATACTCAGGAACAGATCCACAAAATAACTCCTGTTGATCCGCCTCTCTACTTCCTTGTTATCTTCTATAATTTCAGCAAGGGGTACGCGTACCTCATACATCGGCTTTACGCCTTGGCTCTGATTAAAGGTGCTGAAGAACGTAACCCCGCCAGGAACATTCATAATCCTCTGGTTCTTTAGATCTGCTGGCGCTTGTAACGGAGGGTTCATGTTCCTGTCAAGACCCTTTGCCTTTTTAAATGCTCCCGTCTGTAACTGCTTTGCGTCACCGAGGGCCAAGATCCCAGGCTGATCGGTGCCATACGGATCCGAACCGTTTACGGACCATCTGGGAACAACATACGGAAAAGTATCAAATCCCGATATTTTCAAGAATGCAGGGTCATTTGTACAAGATTCCTCCTCATAATAAACGCTTCTATACGCCTTATTCTTTGCGTCTATCATATTCGGAACGCGCTCATCATTTGGCTCAACCGCATGAATCACCTTGATCAGATCATCTGGATTGTCCTTCCTGGCCATATCCCTTACACGCTGGGATACATTCCTTTCGCCAAACTCTTCCAACAGCTCGGCGGCAGTTTTCCAGATCCTCCTGTACAATACATCTATTACTTTTCTCTTATTGGAAGCAATCCAGTATTCACCGACCGTATAAGTATCAAACCTTGCCACATCTTCAAAATCGGCCTTTATCGACATGGGGGCGGTACCGAACGTTCCAAGCTCAAGGTACAATACCGCCGCCTGTGAATAAAAATTAGATTGATTAAATATCTGATATAGCCTCTGCTCAACGCCGTTCAGGTAAATCCTTACGTCAGCACGCTCCATTAACGATTTATTGTTCATGGAAAGCCTGAACCACGGCCTGGAAGGGCTTGTTATACCAGCATTCATTCCAGCGGCCAGAGTCCTGGCGGAGAGGGCGGGATTACCGTTATAAATCTTTGCGTCCATCCTCTGCCCTTCCTTGCCTCTATCTTCGTCGAAATTACCGCGGTTAGGAACCTGATAATCTCTTATATCTTTCAATGCCCCTTCATGCGGCCTTCGCTTATTCTTTAGGCCTGCGAGCCTTATATCAAATTTTTTTCTCTCTTCGTATGCCATATTTATAGCAATAAAAAAAGCAAGGTGTCAGAGAGTCGGCTCCGACTAGCCTTGCTTTCTTATTGCAAAACAAACCGATAGGGGGTTTATCTACCAGCTTATTTGGTTTTAACGCTTTTTTTAAAGTTCAGTCAATCCACATCATATCAAGCCCCCAAAAGTGTTTTCTTTTGACCGCTTGTTGTTGCCAACAGCCCACTTGGGCCAGTAACTAAAGTGCCGCCCCTTGTAGATGCAAATTCCTTCGCTTTATTCCTCAATTCATCACTCTCAGCCTTCTTGGCACTTGCAGTTGCCGACTTCGGCTGTGACGGAGTTGGAGGAGGCGGCGGAGGAGGAGGCGGCGGAGGAATACTTGGAGCACCACCACCACACATATTGTATTCTCCTCAATAAAAAGATATAAATATTGTAAAAATTACCCTAATACATAATAACTAGATTTTCATTTGTCAAGTTATTTTTTCCCACTATTCACGGTTTCCGTGTCATATATATCCCACGTATCGACTATCTTCCCCATACCATCGTTCTTTATTCCCACCCGCGGGGCAACATCATAAGCAAAGGTGAATGCCAGCGCGGAGGCAAAATCGGGAGACGGCAGATTTCTCTCTTTCATCGAATCCACACTCTCCAGCACCTTCTTATTGGTTGTAGGGGTATATGCATAAGTCGGGGAGGAAAGGTCTTCCTTTAGTTGTTCGTGGTCTGGTATGATTCCTCCTGCCGTCAACCACTCATTAACCTTATCCCACATCTCGACTCGTTTATTTAAATATAAATCTTTTCTATCCGCGGAAGCACCAGAATCCACTTCAAGAACGTTCCAGCCTAACTGTCTCAGGCGATCTATCACTCCTTGCCCTCCCCCGACATCAATAAAACAGGCATCCGCGCCCCATCTTTCCATCTCGCCCGCGACTATCCCAGCAACCGTCATATTATCTTTCTTGTTTATTTCTATCGGTTCGTGTGCAAACAACCCCTGTCTTTTCTGTATAACGGTCGCATCGTCACCGTAACGTGCGACATCCACCCCCATAATCTTTGCGGAACCCTCAACATCTTTCATTTCTATAAGACGGCCCGCTGCAGTCTCAACGGCGGCGTACCCTATAAGCTGGTCAGAACCCGTACGGGGAAATTGCCCTTTAACCTCGACACGGGCAACGTCGCTGTCCTCTCCGTGCTTTTTGATAAGTTTCTGGTAAACGGCCTTATCCGTTCCCTCAACGTCTCTGGCATCTATATTCCTTGTACGCCAGAACTCTTTATTTTTATGAAAGCATTGAAAAAATTCTCCCTGCGGTCTGCGGGGATTAGAGAACGTTATCCAAAATCTCATATATATCGGCTCCGTAAAGAACCCCTCCGATACATCCCAAATCGATTTAGGTATACCAGATCCTTCATCCATTATCAGGATTATGCCGTTTTCGTTATGAGCACCCGCAAATGCGTCTGGTGTCTCTTCGGACCACAACTGAGCCTGGGCGTAGTAATATGCGGTATCGATTCCAGATTTTGCGATACTCAGCCACGAGACGGGTCTGAGTGCGGTTGCCGTACGCTTGAACCAATGACTGTTTATGCCCAGCGTAATCCATTTACCAAGCTCTGGCCATGTACGGGAAAGGAGTTGTTGTTCTGTATTTGCGGTAAGAATCACGGTTGAGCCTATCTGGGTTGACTGTGCCCAATGGGTAATCCAAGATACAAATGCGGATTTACCCACTCCCCTGCCCGATGCGATCGCAAGGTTGTAAGGTAGGGGGGCTTCTCCCCTGTTTATCCTCTGCTGGTTCTCCAGATTATGCTGACCGATCTTCTGAAGCTCTTCTCTCTGCCACTTACGGGGGCCTGTTTTGTTGTGCAGGGGTGTGCCCGTCACTCCCCACGGATAGACAAACATTACAAACTTCTCTGGATAGATCATAATATCGGGGGAGAGTATTCGATCGACAAGTTGTAATTCCTGTTCGGAACTATATTTCATCCCTTCTGTCATTTATGCGTACGCCCTCGTAATATTTTCCAAATCCTCTAGTTCGCAGCCTTCATCCTCCAGCCCGCAGTCTTCATGTATTTCGTGCCAGTTCTTGTTCGGTATCAGCATTTGAACGGGAGAATTAGCGCAGAAATAAGTGCGCTGCGCCTTTGCATATTCCCCTGTCCACATCTGCTCATGATAAGGACATTCACGACAATTATCAACTATAATAATTTTCCTCACGGTAATTTTTTCCCTTCTTCGATCAGTCTTCTGGAATAATACATTCTCGCATCATCCACTTCTCCGAGCAGAAGCGAGACGGAATGGGAATGCCGCGGTTCGGTCGCAGCGCTGCACAACCTGAACCTGGGGCCGTTAATAAGAGTACCGCTCTCTGGCATTTCCTTTACGATTGCATAGCCCAAACATAATAAAGCATCAAGCGCATCCATAGAATCAATCCTCTTCATCTTTAAGATTAAGACGCTTCCACGCCCTTCTATCCATGTATCTCATAGTCAGGATAATCATAAGCGCCAGCCCTAATATTACGCCTATGACCCCATACAGTATCATCATATTATTTTTCCATTGTGTGCGGATGTTTGCCTATTTTCATCCGCCAGATAAAAATATCATGTTCCACATTGGCGTTAATACGCCTGTAATTGCCAAGGTGCCCGACAAGAAGATGACAGTTGATTCCATACTTTTTATTCTCGCATAATGTGGCCAGGTTATCACTTCTCAACTCCAAGTCGGGAATAAGGTAAAAAGGTACTACATGATGAACTTCTATCTTTTTTGTTGAGCCGCAGACAGAACATCTGGGGTTTTCCTTCAGAAATGCCTTACGCACCTTCCTCCACTTAGAAGAGCGTCTAGCGCCCTTTGGGGCCTTACCAGCAATCCTATCGGTTAATATTCCGACCAAACTTATCATTGAGAATCCATCTTCCTGACCATAAAGCCGCCTATATTCGTATATTCTTCATGTTTCCTTAATTGCATTCCCGAAATTACTACTGGCCACTTCCACTCTTTTATACCGCACGCTTTCCTCAAATCTTCCCTTTCGTCTGGATCAAGGTACATAACGTTCGGATGCTTCCCGTGCCGCTTCGTATATTTAATCTTAAACTCGGCTATCTTGTATAAAATACTCTTTTTAGTCGGAGATAATGCTCTTATCATCTTTCAAACACTTTCACCAAGGTTTCACCAGAAAAAACACCAGTTGTGTATCTTGATTTGTTAGCAATACCTATTAAAATATTTTTTTCCTGTCCTTCGACTTGACGTTACGTATCCTGGCAGAAGCCTTGGCACTTGCCTTCGTCTTTCCGCGCCCTACCGCTTTACCCGTCTCTTTCTTAATAATCACCTTACCGCTGGTTATAAACGTCATTTCAGCCCTCCACTTCGATCGTTTCCGATAAATCCGCATTAATCAAATTTATATCTCCCCCAAAATCCGCAGGCGTAAATTCATTACTCGGCGTACCTTCCGTAAGCAAACCTAACCTCTGATATGCCTCCGCCACAAGCTCAGAACAGAAAAGACTACTCAAATCCTCTTCGTTCTTACCGAAAGGCCCGTCATAAGCCGATTTCAGCAACTCCAATTTACTCCGTTCATACGGCCTACCCTTAACCTCCCGCCTGAACTCCATAAGCGCCATAGTATCCACCGCCTGATATTTATCAAAATAATTGAGCCTGCGTATCCCAACCCTACCATCATAAACCTTCAACCTCTCACTTAAAGGCACTAACTGCACCCCCTGACGCGCTTCACCACTCTGAATATCCTTGATCTTACTCAAAGTAGTCGACTCCCATAAAAGAAGCATATTCCACTCAACAAGCCTTAATACCATCCCAATATGACTCCACTCCGACTTCGTAACCCACTTTATAAGACCACTTATCCTGCCCTTACCTGAAAATAATACTATATCCCCCGTATCCAAAGTATCCCTTATATCCTCATATTTCATCTTTTGCCCCTCATAAGGAAATTAAAAAAATTAGAGCGCGTAGGTACTTGGAGGGGGGGGGGAGCCGCCGATTCCTCCCCGCCCCCCAGGTTTGAAATTCGATTCATAATTCGGACCAGATTTGAAACCAGGCCCGCAGATCCTGCGCCCTGTTTTGTTTTCGGACCATCTGCCATTTAGATCAGCGCGGGGATCCTGGCGGACCCATTGCCCATATAGTTGCGGCCATAGCCTACACGGTCTCATAATAGCGCTTATGTTATGCCAGGGGAGATTTGAAGGAAAGCAGCGCTGGCCCCTATTGATCTTCAACAGGCCCGCCGACAGCTTCGACCAGGCGCGGACCAGGGCCAACCGCGGCCATACGCTCAACAGCCAGGGCCAGGGCAGGGGATATATCAATGGTTTTTATTACGTTAATATCAACCTTGTCACCCCAGGCCGCTCGGTGGATCTTAGACGCGCACCAGGTTAGAAACCTTTGCTGCACGTCGGCCAGCTTAGCGCCCTTGCTATCCGCAGTTAATACCAGGGAACGGGCGAGATCTACCAGGGCCTCCGAATGGGCAGCAGCAGCGCGTTCATATGCCGCGCCGAATTCGGGGAACTTTGAGCGCCAGGCATACACAGTAATCCGCGACGGCATCCCTGCAGCTTTCGTAATATCGGCCAGCGTCCGCCCTGCGCCGTATTCGCTCAAGATCCGATCCGCCAACCGCTTATTATATTTTGATGGTCTTCCCATTTTATATATATTCCCGCGTACCGTTAAGAAATCCGCGGCCGCTTTTATATCCTCCGCCTAATTCAGCCGCTTTTTTTATATCCTTTTTTTAGATCCCCTGCAGTATTTCAAAGCTTTATATTTAACGTAAGTATTATCCCCGAACCACCGCCCCGCCGCCCGCTATTTACAAGCACGGAACAGCTCCGCACATACCATATATTTCCCGTTTTGTCAAATACTTTATTAATGGGCCAGGGGCCGCACCAGGTGCCCACCAGCGGCACAGAAGACCGCGGGCCATATCTAACCAGGCATAAAAAAAGGCCGCCCGTATCCGAAGACACAAGCAGCCTAATTATCTTTGAACAGCGCGGGCCCCGTCAGCCAGGACCAGGTTTAGCCGCCCCCCTTTCTTCGTATCGCTCCGCAGCACAGCGGACACAATACGCCAGGCCCTGGATGTAAACTTTAGTTTTATCATTTACAACGGAAAGACAATCTGGGCAATGTAACCACACACGCGCGCCCCCCAGCGTAACACTTTCAACCCTGCCCGTTTGAAATTTTAACATAATTAAACCCCCTATTAATAGATTTTAGATCCGCTTTAATGCGATACGCTTACTATTTAATGCCACAAGATCCGACACGGACCCGTCAGCATATCCCGCAGGGATCCGATCCGCACCGCGCGGCAATACTATGGAATGGACCCGCCGCCGATCAACGGGCCAGCGCCCGCCAACTGATTCAATGACGCGGTAATTGTGCAAAGACCGCAGCGGATCCAGATCCAGACCGCCCGCGCTTTTACTATACGAATAGAAAAAGACACGGGGCACGGCCTGCGCGATACGGGCCCAGGCCTGCACGTAATCTTGATCAAAATAATCGCCGCTATCATGGACCCTAAGCCGCTTGATAACGCGCCGCGCCTGCAGCTCATATATGCATATATCAGCGAACCAGGGCGAGCGGGCCAGCTCTAAATTTCGCTTATGAGCGCCGATACAACGCGGGCCCCTAAACTTGTAAATTTTCTTAAACATACAGAATTTTAAGCACGCCCCCGCACCTATACAAGTGCCGCCCTGGTCAACCAGGCCCGCAGGTAATGACCACTTAAAGATCCCATCCTTTTTTAATTTCTTATTTGAATAAAATAGATTCATTCGCGCCCCCCAAGAAAACGGCCGACGGATCCACACGGACCCGCCAGCCAGGTTAAAATTATAAAACATCCATTGCAGCTTTTTGAAGATCCAAGCTCACATCCGCCGCCAGGCCCGACCCATTAGCAATATAAGAAATAGCATTAGACAAACGCCACTTGCTAGCTTCGGGCGGCAGGATCTCAACAGGCAAGGCCCCCTCGTATGCCGTCTTGATACTTTCGGCGATGTCTTTACGGATCCCCTTTGACCTAAGCTTCCTAACCTCGTCGGAAATATTGACCCCGCCCGCTTGCGCTGCCTCGTGGATCCGATCACGTAACGCCGCTTGCATTTTGACGCTAGATTCTACCGCGTCAGCAACGGCCGATGCTGTTGCCGAATTATCAAGCTCATGCGTCTTATTGCTTAATGTTACCAGGTCGTCAGTACTTTCAAACCTGCGGCCAACGTGCACGGACCGCATAACATCCAACCCCATACACAAATTCAAGCAGGTGATCCGCAGCGCATTCATCGGGAGGACCAGCGCCGAGGACCCATAATCCGAAGTCGTTATTGAAAGGCCCATTAATATAAATTCATCGGGCCGCGGCTGGAACACTTCGGGCAGCACAAAACTTAGCGTATAACGGTAATCCGTTACGCGCCCCGTGTATGGAACGTAGCCCGCGGCAACGGCGGCCGAGATGAACCCTTCGTAAATCGGGGCCGCATCCATTCGCCGATATGCAGGCGATAAAACCCCGCGCGCCGTATCGTCTACAATGCGCAATAAAAGGCCGTCTTTGCAGGTCCTGCCCAACATCGTATTTAAATTATCAAGTAGTAATTCATCTTCGCCCAGGCCTAACAGTTTATCAGCATACGCGACGGGCAACCCCGCACGGGCCAACAGCTGCCCGCGAGAAAACCCCGAAAACCCCAGATCTTCCATTGATGGGAGATGCGCGCGGATCTCCCGCCCGCTTCCATTCTCACCATCGACAACGCGGAACCCCAACGCGCCAGGCTTAACCACAACATCTTGCCGCTTGTGGAATTCCTCTTCAATTTCGCGCAGCACTTGCGGAACTCGGACGCGGCCGCGGTCGATTATTCCCTGCAGCTTTTCGGCCCTGGGATCGGGATTAGATCGGCCCAGGGGAGACAAATTATTATAAGAATTACTAACCATTTTAAAACCCCTTAAAAAATTAGTTGATAAAATAAGATTTATACATTTACTTTCAAGCTTGTCTTTTCGCTTTCGTCGCTGATATCTTCAACATCCGCGCGGGCCATATAATCGGCCGCCCTGGTCCGCGATACGGTGCAGCAGGCCAGGAAATCGGCGAGCTTTACGCGCTTCATAAAATCCGCTGGGCGGATCTTATACAACTTGCTAACAACTTTCCTAACTTCGTGCCCGTCATGCCCTGGCAACACGTCAGCAGCGCCGACCCGCTCGAATTCATCCAGGACCCGCGCGCGCTGTTCTTTCTCGATCGCTTTTAATTTATCGATACGCCCGCGGAGCTTGCAATAATCACTAATTAAATTTCTATTGATCCGTTTCATATAATCCCTCCTCTACTGATTAACAAATTTAATTGAAGAGTCATTAACCCAACAGCTCCCAGATCCCGCGCCATCTTTCGGGCGGATCTGGAAACGGACGCGCCCATAGTCCGAAGGCTTTACGTCGATTACTACGATCTCAAATGAGATCCCGCTTTGAAGGCGATAAAACGCCGCCTTATTTATATACCCGACAAAATCACTAACCTTCATACATCCCCCTTCCTATAAAAGAATGAAAAAAACGTAAACAATGAACACAATAACAAATAGTTTATATCCCATCCGCACCCCTTTCTTCTAATAACGCTATAAATGTAAAAAGTAACCATCCCCGCCCCCCCCTGGGGAGCGGAGTGGACACTCTCGTTAGACGTATGAACTAAATTTGCTTGCAATTTTTTGACATTTCATACATCTATTCCCCTTTGGTGTTTCGAGGAATTTTTGTAATTCTACAATCCTTCCCTTTGATAATGGGCCGTATTCTCTATTATTATAAAGATTCGAACACGTCATACCCGAGTCCTTTCCTACTGTCCTTTTTAAATGTACTTTTTTAAAACTTTTCCCACGAGTAGACTTCCGCGCATGATAAAAATGG
>NYZR01000049.1 GCA_002687255.1 Candidatus Pacearchaeota archaeon
CAATCAAATCTCCAACCAGACACTCCATTCCTCAGTAGCTCTCCAAGACGACGCTAGCATCGCCTTCATGATCATCGTCTACACGCTCGCTAAATTAGTAGAAAGAAAACATTACCTCAAAATAAAAAACTGGAAAGCCACCGAGCGCCGTCTTCATACTATTTTCCAACACGCCATCCAAGCACTCCAGCACCACGACCAAAAACATTACGAACGAGAACTCCAGCAAGCACGAAAAACCCTGGAAGGAATCGACATCAACCTCAAACATTACACAGAAGACCTCCTCCGGAAAGCCTCCATCAATAAAGCATCACGCATGTATGAACACGGCCTCTCCCGAGGAAGAACAGCGCAACTCCTCGGTATCAGCCAATGGGAACTCACCGAATACACCGGCCAGACATCAATCCCTGACGTCAAACAAAACCGTTCCATATCAACAAAACAACGGGCCCAACAAGCCCTGGAGTTTTTCTCATGAATCACTTCAACAACATCTCAAAAAGAAAGAACAATTCACTAACCAAAAATCCACGAACCCCCGCCTTGGTCTGCACTTACCTCAGCAAGCGAAGCTTGCCAGCGAGGCGGACTCGAGCCGGAGGCGAGCTAATTTCCTAACATGATAAAAAAACTCCTCACTCCAAAACCACGGAAAGCCCTCATCCTCGACGCAGGCGCATTAATAAATTTCTCCATGAACGGCCTTCTCTACCTCTTACCACGATTAAAAAAATCATTCCCAGGCCTATTTCTCATAACCCACCAAGTCAAACACGAAGTCATCGACCGCCCCATCAAAATCGAAAGATTCGAACTCGGCGCCCTCCGAGTCAAGCGACTCCTCGACAACCACACACTCTCCTTACCAGAAGACGTAGGAATAACAGAAGAACAAATCCAAAAACAAACCAGATTCCTCATGAACCAAGCAAACCACTTCGTCAAAGTCCGAGACCAATTCGTCGACATAGTCTCCGAAGGAGAAATGTCCTGCCTCGCCCTTTCCTCCCTCCTAAGACATCACAACATCGACTCATTAATAGCCATAGACGAACGAACCACACGCATCCTCGCAGAAAAACCAGAAAACCTCAAAGAAGTCATCCAACACAAAATGCATCAGCCAGCCAAAATAGCAACCAAGGACTTCAGCACCTTCAAAGACTTCAAGTTCGCCCGTTCGAGCGAATTAGTCTACGTCGCCCACAAAAAAGGCCTCACCAACGTCCACGGCCCCAAGGCCCTCGAAGCCCTCATCTTCGCCACGAAATTCAAAGGCTCCTCCATCTCCTGGGATGAAGTGAATGAACTGAAGAAACTATAACCTACTTTCCGGCTCTGTCCGGAATAACAAAATTTGTGAAATTATGACAAAAGGTTTTTAGCAATGTTAATCATTCGAATCATTTGTCTCTTTCCTTCCATCAAAAAAATCTATCCGGACAGAGCCCTACTTTCCAAAAGGTTTATAAGTATAAGTTATAAACAAGAAGAGAAGATGATAACCCCAGATCAAACGAAATGGCAAGAGTTTGCTAAACAGGCAGCAGCTCACCCCGATCGTGTCAAAGGTATCTTCGCATCAGGAATCTTGTGCACAGGAATAGCCCTCATGGATGAAACAGGAGAAAATCCTGCTATAAAACTAAAAGGAGATGAAATTCCATGGACTCCAGAAGAAACACAGCTCTGGGACTATGAACGAAAAATAGGTGAGCTTGAAGGAAAAAGCCACCGGCAAGAATTTGACGGGATCAACGTGAGAGAAGGTCTGGAGACTGCTGCAGTCAACTTCCTAAGTGCCCTCCCAGAAGCGCTATATCTAAGAAGGGCTCTGCTTCAGGAAGGCCCGATAGATGTAAGAGAGATATATGACGAACGAGCAAGACAGGTGAACAAATGGCCAAATGCTCCAGAAGGAAGAAGCGAAACAATCATGGGCTTCTACATGCATCCTGGTGAAGTTATTTCAGAATACGAGGGGTTGCTTGCTGGAACACCTCAATGAGCAAGAGAACTAGCATAGCTCACAAGCAGATGCACATAAATTAAGAATGGGCACGGAGGGAATCGAACCCCCTTCCCCGGCTCTGGAGGCCGGTATTCTACCAGTAAACTACGCACCCTCTCTGTGTTCCGCACCGAGGAAGCTCACAGCCGAAGGCGAGAGCTCCGCAGGAAGAGAACATCAGAGACTTCCCTCCCTCAGCAGACACAAGTCAAAGATAAAGAGAAGAGCAACGTTTTAAACCTTACCACGAGTAAAACTTTATATATCCCTCCGCCGTAAAAGAAACATGGCCCGAACGAAAAAGACGGTGACATTCCTAGATACCCCTGCACTCCCTTCACTAGGTGCAATCCGTAAAAAATCCGCTCCGAAAAAGAAACCTGTTCTAAAAAAGAAAAGAATGAAGAGTGCCCCTTCTAAAGAAAAGATCGCAAAAGTTCTTGCAAAACCAAGAAAGATCGTAAAACCAAAGATTACCCATCACGTTATGGCATCACCAAAGAAACACACAGCAGTAACACCACACACCCCCTCAATCCCACACCATGTAGCAACACACCATAACCCTTCCCAACACAAACATCAACAAATCCATAAAAAGCCTCAACATCAAACAACCAAAAAGGTAGAGCACCACATACAACACAAAACCCCTCACAAAAAGAAACACAAAGAGAGAGCGCACCACGAGGAAGCCCACACACCAATCTTAGATCCAAACAAACCTCTAGAACAACAACTCGCAGAAAACCTCGTAGCTCTTCAAAAAGTCAACATCCACCTCGCAGAAAAGTTTGACAAAATGGAAAAACAACTTTCAGAACTCCTTCAGCTATTTGAAATGGCAGCTCGCTCATTAGCAAAACAACCAGAAAACCAAACATCGCAAAAAGACAAAGAGTTCTTGAACAAAATTGATAGACTGCTCGATCAAAACAAAACCATCGCCAAAGGCCTCACCTTAATGGAAGACCACGTAAGATCGAGGATACAAGATCACAAACCACAACAAGCATTCTCTCAACAAGAACCGGAAGCACGGCCTCCAATCGGCCGTCCGCTTCCCCGCTTCTAATGAACCCACAAGCAGAAAAACAGAGAAGAATTCTACAGCTGATTATCCAAGAAGTCATTAAACAGAAAGCAAAAACATTGCCAAAGAAAAAGAAGAAATCCAAAAAGCAAGAAGAGAAAAATCCTTTAGATCTTCCATTGCCCCCATACAAAACCACAACACCTCCAATAGCACCAACACCACAATCCCCTAGACCACAAAACATCTCTGCAGACCCTGGAGGTTTTGAAGGGATTGAGGTTAAAAGAACCTCAAGATTCCCACGCAGTCGTGGAGCCCTAGGAAGAGCAATTATCAACAAACAAATAAAGGCACAACCTCAATCTATTCCAGAAGAAGAAGGATTAGAAAAACTCACACCATTCCTAAATGACCCAGCTGTCCAATCAATGGAATGCGTTGGCTCTGGACAAGCACTAATCATCAACCGCTTCGGTGTCAAACAAAAAGCAAGCCTCTCACTAACAAATGAGGAAATCAATGAACTCCTGCAAACATTCTCAGAGAAAACCCACATCTCTCTCAATCAAGGAGTCTTCAAAGCAACTCTCGGAAAACTCACCCTCACAGCAGTCGTCTCAGAATTCGTCGGCACCAGATTTATTCTATTCAAGACGAAAAACTAACTCAACCGATCCTTCATCTCCGTCCAAAAACCAAGAACCCTTAACCGCAAAAAAGACTGCTCTTGCCAAATATACAAAACAAATGTCCCTGCAAGAAGCACCCAGAACAAATACAAAAACAGATCATCAAAATACTCCACACCCGTTGTCCGTTCAACCGAGCAAACCTCACAGATCCCTCCACAATCAACACCCCCTTCACCCTTATTCTGAACCCCATCTGCACAATGAACTGGGAACTCCTGTTCATCTTGGAGGAATGCTACAGCAAGTCTTCCCTCATCCCACTTTCGAAGATCAATACCTGCAATAGGAACACCATCCTTCGGAGCAGCCTCAGGAATAGCGAACAAATCCTCTGAAAGAGCGGCTCCGGTAATCTGCGCTCGATCACCTCCGAAAGTGCTAGCAAGGAGGACAATCAAAAGCAAGGCCCCTGCAAAACCAAGCAAGGCTCCCACGGGAGCAGAAGGAACTGCAGGAGGCACAGCAGCCGGAGCAGCTATTGGAGAAGGAACAGCTTGAACAGTGGGTTGCTGAACTTGTTGAACAGGAGCAACAATCACTTGAGCTCCAGACTTATCTTTCTTATTCATAAACAAGAAGAACCCTCCGAGAATGAGAACGAACAAAAGACCCCCAACAAGAACGCCCCAAAGAACCACAGAACCTCTGCGCCCAGAAAAGTCGGAAATGCCTCCCCCGGCACCCTCACGAACACTAACATCCCTCTCAGCAGATCCAGGAGACACACCGAGATTTGGTGAGGGCCTCTCCTCATTCTCAGAAGGTGAAATATCATTCGGATCAATCTGTAAAGCGAGACCCTCTGTAACAGCATCTAGAGCATTCTCAACACCATCACCATCTAAATCATCTTCAGTTCCTAAACCAGTAACACTCTCGTCTTCAGCATCAACAACACCGTCATCATCATCATCATCTTCATCAACATCATTGTCTTCCCCGTCTCCATCAGTATCAGCATCGAGAACATTTGCTTCCCCATCCCCATCAATGTCCGCATCATTTCCGTTTTCTACCCCGTCTCCATCAATATCTTCCGAAGTCCCCAACCCTGTAGAGCTTTCATCTTCCTCGTCAACAATGCCATCCCCGTCATCGTCTGCGTCTTCGACATTATCCACACCATCCCCGTCAAGATCTTCATCATGAATATTAACAAGCCCGTCTCCATCCATATCTGAATCATCCTCATTTCCAGTCCCGTCACCATCTATATCTGAATCTTCTGAATTCTCTGTCCCGTCGCCATCAACATCATTGTCCTCCCCATTATCAATTCCATCCCCATCAACATCAGAATCCTTGAAATTATTAATACCGTCGCCATCAACATCATTGTCCTCCCCATTATCAATTCCATCCCCATCAACATCCGCATCTTCACCATTGTCTTGCCCATCGCCATCGACATCAGGATCTTCCGAATTCTTAATACCATCCCCGTCTATGTCATCCCTCAGAATAGGCTCATCAACAGAATCTTCCCCCTCAGAAAGACACTGCGACAGACACTCATTCTCTGAAAAAGGCCCCTCCACACGAAGGGTTGTCAAATCTTGAGGATAAACATTTAAGAGAGGACTCGAATCTGCATCAGGACCCAAAGGATAATCAGGGGCATCTTTATTCACAACAAGACCTCCCTTAAAAGTAAAATCAAGAAATTGGAGAGATCCCGAGTAATACTTTCCGTTATCCCCTATAACAACAAAGTTATAGTATCCGTAATTTCTATGACCAAAGGGACTTGCCTCCTTATTCCCAGGAATCCCTTGAAGAAGAAGCGTCGATTTTTCAAGGCGGAAAGTCCCATAAGTATTCCCAAGAAGATTGAAACGAGCAATAACCTCGTTAGTGTCAGGCATAAGGAGATACCCTTTAGCGCTGGAGGCATCTGATTGAGGAGAAATCCTTAACTGCGCTTCCACAAAACGAGAAGAGGATGCTTCACCAGAAGAAACAGTAACTAAAGAAAATGAATTCTCAGAAACAAAAAGAGGGCTACCTTTTTCATCAAGTGGATAACCAACACCATCTACAGAAATTTCGGCAATTCCTTTGGAGCTATCGGAAGAAAGAAGATTAACGACTAAACCTCCAATCTCTTTTGATTCTCCAACGATAAACACCTCCTCTCTGGATCCTTCACCGGGAGAAACCTTACAAGAAGCCTCACAAGAAGCATCTTCCACACCCCCCTTGGCAGGGAAGCATCCCTCAACAGAAGAATCAAGAACGATTTTCTGCTTACAACACAACACAGAATCTCCCGTATCGTGAGTTACATCAACCAACTCCCCATTATTCCACATCGAGATCAGTCCGTTATCCGCAGGAAAATCATCATAACGTCCCAAAGGATCTGCAGTTCCACAAATATGATTATCAGCAATCTTACATTCAAATCCTTGAATAATATGGACTTGAACATCAGACACCGGCAACACCATAATTCCCCACGCACACGGTCTCCTCCGAACAATCAACTTCCTCCAATTCAAGAGGAGAAAGAAGGGGCTCCTAGCTCTCATTCTTCACCAAAGTCAAAAACCTTTCACCGAAAACAACATGCCTCTCAATCTCGACATCAACCCCAGACACGCAAGAACTCCGATCAAGATAATCCGGAATACAATGGTTCACATCCTCACAAGACCGTTCCTGATACCCAGTAACCCTCAGATCCCCAGAAATCACACCATCTGCAGAACTATATTCACAAGCCTCCCAATCTCCACAAAGCACTCGGGGAGAACACCCCTCAGAAGCTGCAACAATCTCTGGAGAAAGCTCAATTTCTTCAACAGGAACTATAATTTCTTCATCACCACAAACAAGAAGTTCATCAGGCCTATCCAATTCATCAGCACAGATATTCAAATCAGAACATGCCCTACTAGAAAATCCTTCCGTGCACAAACTCCACTCACTACAAGCCCAGTCAGGAACACAAATATCCACAAGACAGGCAGTGAAATCTGTAAAAGGCGGCTGATATTCACACCCTATAATCTGACAGTTTCTCGACCTCAACCCCAACTCGCAAGTCCCCCAACCTCCGCACACCAACTCAGAACTACAGGCTTCAATTTCCCCCCCTGCAGGAGCCACAACAGTAGAACCCCCTCCCCCTCCAGAACCCACACTCTCCCCCGAAGCCAACATCGTAAAGTTCACAAACTCTGTCTCGTTCGTATTGAAATAAGTATCAGTCGCACGGACGAACCACTCATTCACACCCTCCATGGGAGGTATGGTAATCGAATAATTTCCACCCCCGTCATCAGTAAATGAATAATAATTAGAACCCCCATCAGTCGAATACTCCACAGTGGTCAACGAACTATTATCAGTAGCAGTTATATTAAACTCGATAGGGTCTATGGTGTATGCAATCGTGACATTCGTCTGAGGCAAGGAAATATTAACCGCTGGCGGCGTCGAATCGAAAACGGTATCATAAATTCCTGAATAATTATAATTGGCAGCAGAATCATTTGAATAGAAAGAAATATTATAGTGTCCGTCCTCCAATGTCAGTGTTGTATTGTAATCTGTCCCATCATCTGTAGACAATGTCGTATTCGTCTCATCAGTCCCGTTATTCACCGAAGACCACACTGTGTCAATAGCAGAAGAATAATCATATTCGTCACTCATCGTAATATTTACATCGAACGTTGAGTTTGTATAATAATATTGCGCACCGTATTCAAAAATAGGGGAGGTTACATTCACATACGGATCAAAAGTATCATACACAAAGTGAACAACCTCTGTTTCGTTTTTGTTAAACGCATTATCCAGAGCAAACACATGAAACCGTATGAAACCGTCCGTTGGTATGGTGCCAAAACTATAATATCCTCCTCCCTCATCAGACATGGTGCTGTTCGTCGTTCCATCATCAATACTCCCCTCGACTTGATATACAATATCTGCATCGGTAACCGAGGCATTAAACGCAGGAAGATTTCCAGAATTATAAGAAACATTCTCTGGCGTCACAAAGACCACGGCAGGAGGAATGGTATCCACAACAACCTCCAGAGTTGTTGTATTAATATTATTGGCGCTATCATTTACATAAATACTCAAATTATAATATCCATCAGCGATCGTTGCATTCGAAGCGTTAAAACTAACACTGTCTAAAGAACTCATCGTATAATTAACAGTTCCATTCGTCAAGGAATATACCATTGTATCAATAGCAGAAGAAGTGCCAGCCACCTCTCCCAACAACGTCACGTTCACCTCCATAGGCAAAGCCGTAACATAGGCATATGTATAGGTATCAAGAATGAAAGGATAACTAATATTTTGGGCAGGGGCATCAGAGTCAAATACAAACCCCACGCTCTCTGTCGCATTAATATTCCCGCTCTGATCTTCCGTAATCACCTCAAAAAGATACGTCCCATCAGGCACCGCAGAATCATCATATTTCCAAGAAAGTTTCTGACTCTCACTCACATCTTCCATACTCACATTCGTAGTCCCCGAAGTGAGAGTATAATTAACATACGTCCCTTCCTCAGTCAGCGTCACATTATACGTAGGCATAGCAGTATTGAAACTCGAATAGTTATACGTCTTATTCTCGGGGAACACGATTGTCACATCCGGAGGCACCACATCCCCTTCTCGAATACTATAATTAGACCATCCAGTTATATTAAAGACCACAGTCTCTGCATTCATAGCCGTGAAATTATAACACCCATTATCTGCACTACAATCTGTTGTCGTGTGCGTGATAAGATCATAAAATCCCCTCTCCACAAAAGGCCGCAATAAAGTCGTATCAATACTTCTCAGGGTAATATTCGCAGAAACATTCATACTTTCGGGGCCATTATACGTATCGATATTAACAGTATTATTGCCAATAACGGGAGAATCTGTGAAATTCAAACCAGTTCCATTCACGGGGCCAAGAAATCGTATCTCTCCAAATGTGGCATCTTCAATACTTACCAAGGCATCAAGAAGTGTGAAATTAGTAAGATTGATGGGATCCACAATCCTCGTCACAGCATCATCCACCCCAGAAGATAAGGAGAGATAAAGAGCCTCTAGGTTGGTGCCATCATAATTGGAGTAATTATTATCCTGGAGAAGTGTTCCCTCCGGATAATCAACAGATTTGTGCCAAGTATCAAGATAAATTCCTGCGGAAGATACTCCTGCAGCTAGAGTAGAATTAATAATTTGATTAAAGTCAGAAGCATCATAGATAGCAAGCATGCCCCCAATAGATGCAGAATAATCATTATCAGTAAGATTGTTATAAGAAGAGTCTGTCAATTCGGCAGCACTAGCGGAGGTAGCCATAAAAAAGTTATCTGTGATGTTTGTCCAGTTAGTATTATTGAACAACATCGCCCTAGAATCTGTGCTAACGGTAGAAAAACTGCTGTTGATAATCACATTTCCGTGGGTGCCTTCAAAATAAGCGGCGTGGGACTCAGACTGACTTGAAAATTCATCCTGAGTCACATTACAATTCGCAATCGTAATGTTCTCATATCCAGCACTATTATTAATACCCATGGAGACATGAAAGTCGCCAACCCCATACGTCACCACATTATTCTGACAATCCAAGGTCACATTATGTGCCCGAATATTAAAGCAAGTCTCATCTGTGCTTACATCAGCCGTCAACGTATACACCGTATTTGCAGTTGTCAAGTTCTGACACGAACTAATATCTCCCAACACCCCACGCTGCCCGCCGAGGACCAAATTCCTCTCACCCAAGGGGACAAGATCCGGCAAAGGATCTGCCAGATTTTCAGGAATGTCTTCAACAACCTCTTCTTCAGACTCCGAAGAATCCTCAGGAACGTCCCTTTCTAATTCAATAGGCCCCTCATCAACAGGAACTTCCTCCGCAGACTCCTCAATCGGTGCAACCTCTCGCTCCAATCCGATAACTTCTCCACTCACATTCCCCTCACCAACAACAAGACCTGTCAGAAAAGAAACAGGCCCTTGATGAGACAACAACCCCATCCAAAGAAATAAACCGCCAAGCAACATCGCATACACCAACAGAAATTTCTTCGAATTCTTCTTTCCCGGATCTTCGGTCCCCAAATATCTCTTCTTTACACTTCCATCTGCATCCCTGTAGGACTCATAATAATACGGGCCATACGAAACTCCATCACGACTACGATATTGCTCATGCACCATTTTTTTTCACCTGTAATGAATCTTGCATCAAGTGTCTTGCAAGATTCTTTCAGAGAATTTCTTACGAAATTCTCTGTAGAACAACAGCATTTCATCTATTTAAACTTTAACGCATCGAAAGAAATCTGTTGTTCTACAAAGACTTTTATACTATCTGGGCCTTTTCCCCATATGAAAAAAGAACCTGTGGTGTTATCAGTCGGAGGCTCCCTCATAATCCCAGAAAAGATCGACATCCCTTTCCTCCATAAACTAAAAAACACACTCCTAAAAAACAAAACCCACAAATTTGTCCTAGTCACAGGAGGAGGAGTCATAGCCAGAAAATACATCACCGCTCTCAAAGCAGAAAACAAACCAACAAAAGAACTAGCAGAAGCGGGCATCCGAGCAACACGAATGAACGCTCACTTCCTCATGCAACTCTTCGGCTCCAAAGCAAACCAATCATTACCGACAGACATGAAACAAGTCCGCTCGGCCTTGAGAAAAAACCAGATAGTTATTTGCGGCGCCCTCAGATTCACACCAAACGCAACCTCGGACACTACTGCAGCCAAACTCGCACACCTACTCAAATCAGATTTTATCAACATGACCAATGTCAAGGGCCTCTTCACGGCAAACCCCAAAACCAACCCGAAAGCCAAATTCATCCCTGAAATTACCTGGAAAGACTTCGACAAGCTAGCCAACAAAACCAAACACCAAGCAGGACAACATTTCGTTCTTGATCAATCAGCAGCAACTCTCATTAAAAACAACGAAACCACAACATACATTATCAACCAATCACTTACTAATCTCAGCAATCTCCTCAATGGAAAAAGATTTATAGGCACAACGATTCAAGACTAAATGATAACGGAAACCAACCCAACAAAAGTAAAACAACTCCTCAAAAAGAACCCCGCAGCAGCAGTGCAAGCACACGCCCCAGAATTTAACAGGACACTGCTAGAATACGGAAACTTCCAAGAATTAATCCTTCCTTCAACAAACCCCATAAAACACAAGCTCAAAAGAACAGATACGACCATAGATTACGTCGCAGCCAAAGCTGCTACCAAAAACAAAATCACTATCGTTTACGACCTAACCAAAATCCCAAAAAACCCTGAAAGCAAAGCAATCTACCTAACTCAATTAAAAGCCCTCATCAAAATACTCAGAAAAACCAACACAAAACTAAAAACAATCCCCCAAGATAAAAATACCAATGCCTTACTTCAAACACTCGGGGCCAGCACACAACAAACTAAGATCCTCGATGTTCCAACTCAAAAGAAATAATCTCATCCGCCACTTCCGCCCTCTCAGAATCCAACAATAACAAATGCCTCGATTCCTCAAACATTTTCAATTCCTTAACCTCAGAAGAGGCCCCCGCATAAATATCCCTAGCGCCCAGAGGAGAGGCAACCACATCAGCCCAAGAATGTAAAACCAGAAGATTCTCATCGATCTCAGAGACCCTATCTAAATTTTCCTCTAAAAACCCAGCAGAATTTTTAATTGGTCTAAAAACAAAATTAAGATAGCAAATATCTCCGCCATCACACCAATCTGCCTTGTAGTAATGGAGAACGTCTCCAATCAACCAAAGAGAATTCTCCATCCGGAATAGATAATACCACTTACGAGTTAGATAAACATAAGAATTCACAAGATAGACATTGCCCAAATCCTTCTCCTCAGCCAACCGAATAGACAAGGACCCGCCTAAAGAAGAGCCAACAATGTTCACATGATCACAGGATCTAATTAAATCATCCGCTTCATCCGAAACTTGCTCATACCAATCATCAAGAGTTAAAGACAAAAGATTGCCTGGAACCTCACCATGCCCCTCCAACCCAACGGCCCTAACACTATCCCCAAACTCTGTATGCAATCTTTCCCCAAGAACCTTCATCTCCAATGGAGTAAATCTATAACTATGTAGCATCAACCAACAAGTCTCGTTCCCACCAACAAGAGAAAAAGAATCAGCCCCTTGAATCACCCCATCC
Organism: Candidatus Pacearchaeota archaeon; assembly: GCA_002687255.1. GTDB lineage: Archaea > Nanobdellota > Nanobdellia > Pacearchaeales > GW2011-AR1 > ARS50. The sequence goes on from NYZR01000049.1 coordinate 11,962, forward strand.
TCATACGTCCAATGAGCAAGATCTCTCTCATCAACATTATTCAGCTGCAAAAATCCCGTCTTCAAAAACAAGAAACCGATAAGAACAACCAATATTACTATCAACAAAATATTTCTCTTCATGCAAACAAAATGAAATAGATATTTTTAAGACTTACGAATAAGCGATAAAAATCTGGAGCAAAAAGCAAGCGAAGCAACACCTTTTTAACCCTGCCCACATTCCTAACACCATGTCAAAAGAACTCCAAAAAATCGCACAGCAACTCTCCCCCTTAGAACGCTCCATAGTCCCCCACCTAGAGAAACCTCTCCCAGAAATAAAAAAAGAAACAGGCCTGGACCAAACCTCAATCTCCCGTGCACTTCAGTTCCTTCAAAATAAAGGCCTCCTGGAAATAAAGAAAACAACGGAAAAAACAATCCAATTGGGGACCAACGGACTTTATTACAAAAAAAATCACCTCCCTGAAAGACGTTTGACAACAGCTCTAGAAACAAAAAACCATCAACCCATCCAGGAAGCAAAGAAAGCAACCAAGCTCTCAGACAATGAATTCAAAGCCGCCCTCGGAGTTCTCCAGAAAAAAGCCCTCCTCCAATTAAAAAACGGAAAGCTCTCCTTGCAAGCAAGCAAGGAAGAATTATCCAAAAAAACACTTGAAGAACAATTCATCGACACCCTCCCGCTTCCAGAAAAAGACTTAGCTCCAGAACAAACCTTAGCCTACGAAACCCTCAAAAAAAGAAAGGAGATGGTAGAAACAAAAGAAACCGCCCAAACCTCTTTCACCCTAACAGATTCAGGAAAAGAACTCCTCGCCAACCCAAAACTCCTCACAGAGACGAAAGACTTGATAGAAGACATCACCACAGACGTGATCAAAACCTGGAACCGAAACAAACAGCTCCGAGCCTACGACATCCACGCCCCCGTCCCAAAACTCCACGCCAGCAAAAGGCACTTCGTCAACCAAGCCATAGAATACGGAAAACGCATCTGGTTGGATCTCGGCTTCGAAGAAATGACTGGGCCAAAAGTCGACTCCTCCTTCTGGGTCTTCGATGCCCTCTTCACTGCACAAGACCATCCAGTCAGAGACCTCCAAGATACCTTTTTCATCAAAGACGTCCAAGCAGAACTTCCCAAAAAAGAAACAACCACAAAAGTAAAACAAGCACACGAAACCGGCATCGCCGGATCGAAAGGCTGGCAATATTCCTGGAGCCCGGAAGAAGCAAAACGCCCCGCCCTTAGACCCCATACCACAAACCTGTCAGCAAGAACACTAGCAAAACTTAAACCAGAAGACCTCCCAAAAAAATTCTTCACGATCAACAAAGACTTCCGAAACGAAACAGTCGACTGGTCTCACGGATTTGAATTCTACCAAACAGAAGGAATTGTCGTTCACCCAGACATAACACTCAGAGACCTCCTAGGCTATCTCAAACTCTACTACAAAAAGATGGGATTCGAAAACATCAGATTCACTCCTGCTTACTTCCCTTACACCGAACCCTCAGTAGAAATCCATGTCTACCACCCGGAAAAGAAAACCTGGTTAGAATTCGGCGGCGCTGGCATGTTCAGGCCGGAAGTCACTGCTCCTTTATTCGGCAAGCCCATCCCCGTCCTCGCCTGGGGCCAGGGCTTCGACAGAACCATCATGGACGCTCACCAAATCAAAGACCTCAGAGAAATGTATAGCAACAACCTCAACCAACTCAGGAGCAAAAAAATATGGCTAACGTAACATTCCCCCGAAAAGCATTCGAGAAAGAAGTGAAACTCACACCACAAGTCATAGAGCGCATTCCCTTCTTCAGCACCCCGCTAGAATCCCTCACCCCCGACGAAATCGAACTAGAAATCTTCCCCGACCGTCCTGATCTCCTCTCCATGCAAGGCTACCTCCGAGGCCTCAAAGCATTCCTCGGAAAAGAAACCGGTCTCAAAGAATACAAAACAAAATCCTCCGGAGAAAAACTAAAAGTCGACAAGTCACTTCCCAAGGAATGGCCTTACGCTTACGCCTGCATCGTCAAAAACCTAAAGTTCGACGATGACAGAATCAAGGAAATCATCGACCTCCAAGAAAAGCTCGGAGCAACCCTCCTCAGAAGAAGAAAGAAAGGTGGCCTCGGCCTCTATCCTCTAGAAAAGATCACCTTCCCCATCACCTTCAAAGGCCTCGATCCGAACAAGATCAACTTCAGACCGCTCGAAGGACCAAAAGAACTCACCGGAAGACAAATCCTTTCACGACATCCGACAGGCCGAGCCTACGGCCATCTCGTAGAAGACTGGCCCAAATTCCCTATTTTCGTCGATGCCAAAGGAGTCATCATGTCCATGCCCCCAATCATCAATTCCCACGAAGTCGGAAAGATAGATGAAACCACCACATCGGTGTTCCTCGAGGTAACAGGAACAGATCCACTAACACTGCAAAAAGCCCTCAGCATCATGGTGACCACGTTAGCAGATCTCGGAGGCACCATCGAAACCATCGAATGCACGCAACAAACCGGAGAGAAGCAGAACATTCCCGATCTGACGCCGCAGAAAAACAAACTCTCCCTCGAAAACACCAACAAACTCCTCGGCCTAGACCTCAAAGAAAAAGACCTCGCACCCCTCTTAGCAAAAATGGGCCACGACTACAAGAACGGCTCGGTAAAATCTCCAGCCTGGAGAACGGACATTCTCCACGAAGTAGACCTCATCGAAGACGTAGCCATAGCATATGGCTACGACACCTTTGTCCCCCAAATCCCAGACATCAGCACAGTGGGACAAGAAGACCCTCAAGAAGTATTCCACACTCGCCTAGCCAACCTCCTCACCGGCCTCAACCTAACAGAACTCAATACCTTCCACCTCATCAAACTAGAAGAAGCTGATCGCATGGGCACCAAAGACACAATAGAAACAGAAGAATCCAAAACAGACTACAAACTCCTCCGCTCTGACCTTCTCACACCCGCATTAAGAATCCTCCAAGAAAACAAAAACGCCGACTACCCTCAGAACCTCTTCGAAATCGGCACAGTCTTCGAGAAAGCGGGAGGGGTGGGGCGCCGCAGCGAACAAGGAGCGATGCGGCGCAACAGCAAACAGGCGCACGAAGCGCCATTTGGTGGAGGAGACACCTCATCAGAGACAGGAGTAAAAGAAACAGAAATCTTACAAATAACACTCACCCCAAGCAACTTCACAGAGGCAAAACAACACCTCGACACACTCTTCCAAGCTCTAGATTTGCACTACGACCTAGAAGAAACCGAACATGAGCATCTTGTGCCCGGACGAACAGGCCTCATAAAAGTAGACAACACAGAAATAGGGCACATCGGCGAAGCCCACCCAAGAATCCTCAAAGCCTGGGGCCTGAAGTTCCCTGTCGCATCAATAACTCTCAACCTCGACGAACTCTTCAAGCTCATCAAAGGATAGCTTTTTATAACCACAACCACAATTCCCACTATAAGCCTCTGTGGCTCAGTGGTAGAGCGCTTCATTGGTAACTACAACAGCTCCAGAAATGAAGAGGTCCCGAGTTCGACTCTCGGCAGAGGCTTCAGTTCTTGGCCCTGACGATACTAAGGCTCTGGCCTTTCAATCGACAGAGGCTTACTTCTTAGAAACATCAGGCAACCAATCCACCCCAACAACAGCTCCAGTCACCCCATGAACATTGCCCCCAAGCTGATCCACCCACCCACCAAACTCTTCCACAAACGCCTCCCTTCCGGAAACAGAATCCAAACCCACACCCTGTTCACTCACCACAAAGAAGACACCAAAAAGCAAAAATAACACAAAAAGCATCAAAAGTCTCATCTTAACCCCCCATAGTAGAATTCACAACCCAATCCTGCTGCACCGCATACCCAGAAATCCCAGCCACATTCTCAAAGAAGTTCCCCATCCAAACCACATACAACCTTCCCGCATCTACAATCCCAGAAAAGCTCCCTAAATCCACATCGTTCGCAAAATACACCACCCCTAACGAACCGAACACAAAGAGAAGCCCTGCAATAGCAGCAAAGAACGCTATCCTATGCCTAAGATCCTTCACCTCCAACAAAATCGCCCCCAAAATCACCAACCCCGCAATAATAATCCAACTCATAATCACCTAAGAGACCGATTCTATAAAAACCTACCCCTTCGTTCGCCGTAGTGAGAAATGTCCAGCAAGAGCGAATCGAATATCAAAAAAACCGACTTAGAAATGCTTATTAACCAAAATCATCTCTAACCTACATGGCAGACCCAAACAAACCCCCCGGAACACCGTCATTCATCTCCCAGAACGAGCAGATCCATAAAGACATGGCAGACAAAAAACCCTCAAATCTCCCACTCATGATCGTCGGTTCACTCTTCCTCATCGCCATCTTAGTCGGCGGCGTCGTGATCATCTATTCCATGAACAAATCAAAGGAAATAAACGATCAGGCCGCACAAGATGCAGACAGACAAAGACAAGAAGCATTCGACAAGATCCCTAGCACACTCGACCAAAGTCCTCCAAGCTGCCCGGAAACAGAATGGGAAATCTTCGTTTCCAAGGTAGACGCTCTCGCTGGCGAGCCCTGGGACCAGTGCGAAAAATAACAATCTTTAAAAGTGAGATCAACTCTTCTCGATAATAGCCCCATAGTGTAGTGGTCAAGCATACGGGATTCTGGGTCCCGTGACCCAGGTTCGAATCCTGGTGGGGCTATTAATCTCTCCGTAGGAGAGATAGCCCACACCAGCGAATTGTGCCTGCGGCAAACAAGGTTTACGAAGTAAATCCTTTTGTAGTTTTCTTGACTCATAGAAATTCTTTTTCTAAAAGAAGTTGTATTTCGGATCCTGGTGGGGCTATTCCCAAAACTTATATACTTCCCTTTCTTCAAGAAAGCATGCCTATAAAAAAAGAGAAGAAGGCCAAACCGAAAAAAGCCGCAAAGCCAAAAGCAGCAAAAGTAAAAAAAGAGAAAGCTCAAAAACAAATCGGAACAGTTTCCAACTACTTCGACCACGTCAAAGCCGCAGCCATCAAACTCACCGCAGCCGTCAAAATCGGCGACAAGCTAAAACTTGAAGGCGGAGGAAACGAATTCGAACAAGACATCAAAGAAATGCAAATCAACCGAGAAAACGTCGAGAAAGCAAAAAAAGGCGACGAAATTGGTGTCATCGTCGGTCAGAAAGTCAGGAAAGGCTACAAAGTCTTCAAGGCATAAACGTTCACCCAAATTCTTTTAAAGGTAAAGAAGCTCAAATCCTTAAGCTCTCATAGTCTAGTGGCCAAGGATACCGCCCTCTCGAGCTGCCGAGGTTGAGTCGATGAGACAATAACCTCAGTCCGACTTCGGACAAGGCAATGTTTCAAAAACATCGCCTCAGATTTTCTAAGAGGTGATGGAGAACGGCGGAGACCCGGGTTCGACTCCCGGTGGGAGCATAGGGCCTATAGGCCCTTCGGGTTCGAAGAACCTGCGGTTCCTGGATGCATCGAAACCCGGTGGAGGTTTCGATTGTTCGACTGCTCAAATCACGTAAGCGTCAAGAACCTTCAAGTCTTCGGTTCTTGATCGTGCTCAAGGTGCCACAAACC
>NYZR01000050.1 GCA_002687255.1 Candidatus Pacearchaeota archaeon
CCTGCGTGCCGATGTCAGCCGCCGCTCCCGAGGATCGTCCAGGTGCCCGCTTGAGAAGGTCGATGGCCCCGGAACGGTTGTCGGAGGTGACGAGGTTCATCACCGCTCCGAGATTGTCAACGGCCTCTTCGGCTACGACCTTGGCTGCCCAGTACTGGAGAAAAGGTTTGGGGAGGCACCTCAGCACCGAGGTGACACCCACGACCTTGGAACCGTGACGTGGGTCGATGTAATAGCGGCTGCCGTAGCGGGTGATCGTCCTGATCGATGGGACTGTCATAGGGACTCTCTCAGCGAGAATCCCCAGACCGTTCAGCCCAAAACGAAGAAAAACCCCCCTGCCGAAACAGGAGGGCTCATCAGAGTGGTTGGACTAGCGAGGCACGCCTCTGTGGATCTGATCGACTCGCGACTTGGACACCCCCGAGATGGTGGCGACCTTGCGGACCGTGGCACCCTCTGCAAGGGCCTCAGCGATCAGACGGTCACGTTCCTCTTTGAGGGCTGCCAGTTGGGCCTCAAGGCGCTCGATCTTCTTGGCGGTGGACCCCAGTGCAGTCACAGCGGCCATGGTAGCCACCGTCACTTCCCCTCCTTCCAACCCGTGATCGAACCGCTGGTCGCCCATTCGGTCACTGCTGTTGTCAACTGCTCAAGGCCAGCGCCGAACCCGTCGCCATCGATGATGTGGAAGTGCCGCCACTCGCACGCCCAATCGTCATCATCGGGGTTGTCGGGGTCTGGGCTGTAGTGGCCGATGGTGAAGTGGTCCCATTGCTCTTCGTAGGTGTCACTGATCGGGTTCTGACCGTCACCGTGGAATGAGTAGACATCCGGGCCGGTGATCATCAGGAACGGTCCCTCGTCGGCCCGGTAGTAGGTCTCTGAGTTCCCGACGCCGACGCAGGCGCAGTTGCCTCCGGTGTGTTCCCAGACGGCGACCTTGCCAAGAGGTGCCACGACCTCGCTGAGGCGGTCGGTGAGTTCGTGTCCGGTGATGCCCGTGCTGAATGAGTCGGCCATCACTTGGCCTCCCAACCGAAGTGGCGCAGGGCAGGACTCAAGCAACCGATGCGGGATCGGACGTTGACTGGTCCGTTGTGCTTCTGGCTGTCGCAGAGGCCACTGATGTTGAGCACAGAGGCGAGGCCCAACAGGAGGGCGACGAACGCCTCCCGATCATCGGTCGGGAAGTCGTTGTCGCCACCCTCGAAGCGCATGGCCTGCTCCGGAAGGATGGCCTCAGCCAATCCCCAGAGTTTGTCAACCATCTCATTGGCGCGGGCGCTGCACGGTGGTGTGTTGAATTCGGTGGTTTCCATTTGCCTTTGTTTCTCCTTGGTATAGGTATGTCCAGACACTGGACAATAGGGCATGAACCCGTCCTTGTCCAGTATCTGGACACCTATGGCTAGGAGGCCTGCTTCACCTTGGCAACGACCCGCTCACCAGTGATCAGGGCAACGACGCCCAGGAGGGCGGCAACCTGTTCACCGGACAGCGGCATGAAGGCGGCAGCCACGGCCACTAAGGCCTCGGCCAGCGCCATTAGGCGTGCATGGGGAATTGATTTCAACAATGTCTTCTCCTGTTTTGGAATCGGGTAACCAACCGGTCGAGCCGACGATGGAGTTCATCGAGGCTTGAGTGGTTGGGGAGGACGTAGTCGGGCAGTAGGCCTGCGGACTCACGCTCTGATGCGTGGTCCATTACTGCGTCCGGTGCCGTGGTGGATCGGTTGATGCGAACGACGAGGCCACCGTGCTCACGAAGGGTGGAGGCCTCGTTGCGGAACCGGCAGTCGCTGACGACCACCGGCTGGTCGGATGGCAGGGCGTCAATGCGGTCGAACGTCCTGTTGACCCAGACATCCTGCCCGTGGAGTTGGCGGCCCAGTTCGGTGCCCAAGAGTTGAAGTATTCGTCTGACCTCGGGCCAGCGGGTCTTGGCCGTAGTCCATCCGTACTGGTGGACTACATCAGAGAGGCGACCGGCACCCGGAATGTAGGGGTCGAGGATCAGGGCTGCCTGTCTGATGGGGTCGGCGAAGGCCACTCGGGCGAAGCCGTGGGCCTCTGCCAGGTGGTCGGCAGCGGCGTCCTTGCCGCAACCCGGCGGGCCGGTCAGCCCAAATAGAATTCTCACCGAGATTGACTCAGTGAGAATGGCCAGATCGTTCAGAGGCCCTCTGACTTGATCTTGATCACAGATGACTTGTAGCACTGTCATCAGGATCACAAATACTTAATACTACTACTTATAACTGACTAGTTATTAGCCTTATTTCTACTATTACTTGACACTTTAAATAGTATTAGTCTGGATAGATTTATCTGGAAGTTTTCTGAGAAAACCTCCAAAATTGGGGTGGTCGGCGGAGCCCACCGTGTAGTGTTTACGTCCTGACCTCGGCAGATGGGCGGACTCACTGCCCACCGAGGCTGGAAACGGAGAAGAGTAATGGATAAGAAGTGCAGAGTTATTGACCATTTATCGGAGCAGGATTCACTGTTTTCGGCGAGTGATTACGACGGTCCCAAAGCGCCGTCTGTTGAAGAAAAGGTGGCGACGTTGGTGTACCGACGAGACCGCCTGATCAAGGGGCTTCAGCGTCTGCTCAGAGACGCAGAAAGGACGGAGGTCTGATGGGCACCGTCCATGAACTGTTCCCCACGGAGCAGGCATCCGCCCCCAGCAACACGGACAGGCAACCTCTCACAATCAAAGAGGACTCCAAGGGTCACCGCTGGATTGGCATCGAACAACCAGACGGTGAACTGGCTCCCCCTGAGGGGCTCCGAACCGAGCGGGCGTCACGTCCACTGGGATTGGAGGACCGCTTGGTCTGCTGGTACCCAGAAGAGGACCGCTACGAGATCGTCAGAGTGGGCTCGATGACCTACGACGATCTGATTGCAGCGGCGCACTACTACGAGTGGCGTGGAAAGCCGTCACTGCTGGGGCAAGCCCTCCTGTGGCTGTGGTGGCACATCCACTCACCACTGATGGACGACAGAGACGCCACCATCGAGTCCGTCATCGATGACGAGGGACACGACGCCCTCGACTTCCATTGGCAGACGGCGCTCTGAGCCTCTGATTGACGGCGGGTGGGTGAAGCAACGACGCAATAGGGCGTCGGGGCAAAGAAAGGGGCACCCGCCCCCAGTCAGCCAGCCGCTACCGCCATCACGTTGGGTGTGCTGTAGCCCCGTCGCCTCGCGGGCCTGTTGGCCAACTGCACCACGTTGTCCTCGGTTGCAAAAGCGATGATCGTGCGCCCTTCGATGTCGTCCAATGGCTTGGGCCGTCGCTCGATGGTGATCTCATCGATGAGCACTCGAAGGATCTCTCTCTTGAGGTGATGCTCCATCGCAGCCCAGGCGGAGCCCGGACCAACGAGATCACCATCAGGGTCTTCACTGGCCTGCGTCAGATCAAGCAGGATTCCTAGGTCAGACTTGACCTCGGGCAGTGTTGCCAACTCGCCACGCATGGCATTGATCTTCATCGTGGCCTCGTCTAGAAGGCGTTGGTACTCGTCGTCATCGAGCAGGCCGTTGAGGTTCTCTTTGCGAAATTTGGACATCCGGTTCTGGAGGATCGGCAACTGATCCTCGATCTCGCTGCGACGGGTGGCCTGCTCAGGCGAGAACGTCGAAAGCATCCGACGGCCCACCTCGTCAGCGATGGCCGATCCCGGCTCCAAGGCAGCAACGAAAAGGAGGGCCTGCCGAGCAACGTGGGTCTCGACCTCACTGTTGACTGCGTGCCACGGTTTGCAATCAAGGCAGGCGTAGTAGGCGTAAGTGTCCCCCGACTTGTTTGTCTTCGGGTGGAACGTCATTCCACCCCCACAATCGCCGCACCGAAGGAGTCCCCCAACTAGAGAGGTCGATATCTTCCGCCGTGCCTTGGTTGGCTTGGACGGGTCAGCGGGGTTCAGGCGGCGTGCGACCAGAGCCCTATCGACCCGAGCAAACTTCGACTGGCTGATGATCGGCTCGGCTACCTCGATGGGCTGGCCATCGTCGTCGGTAGCGACACTGCCGCCGTAGCGACGGTGCCCGATCAGGTGAACTGACCGAACGAATTGCGACATCGCGGACGCTGCCCACCGTCCGCCCGTTGAGGTCAGGTGCCCAGCGTCGTTGAGAAATCGGCAGGTCTCGGCCAAGGTGGCCCCTTCGATGAGGCGATCAATCATGTCAACGATCACCGAGGCTGCGTCGTAGTCGATTGAAACCCCGTAGGGAGTGTCATGGTTGCGGACCCAGCCGAATGGTTGTGGACCCCCCAGGTGCTCGCCTCGGATGCGTTGCTCGTCCTTGCCAGCCCGCACTCGCTTTGCCAACTTTTCGGTTTCGGATCGTGCCAATGAGGCCTTGATGCCGTAGATCAACTCAAACTCGTCACCCTGAGTCTCGGAGTCGAGGCCACAGTTGGTGATGAGCCGACCGTTGACCTCATCGAGCCGGTCGAGCATCAGGCCAACCTCAGTCAGCCCTTTGCGGGTCTGGCGGTCAACTGCCCAGACAATCAGGGTCCGAAACTTGGTGCCCATGTCTTCGAGGGCTCGTTCCAACTGTGGTCTTCGGTTGGTCTTGAAGCGGCTGGCGCTGGTGCCCACTTTCTCGCGATAGACCTCGACCACCGTCAGGCCGTGGCGCTCGGCCAAGGCTTGGCAGTCCCTTTCCTGTCTGGCGTGACTCCGGTTGTCGGAATCGTCGGTGTCCCTCTCGTCGGCGGCGGAGCGCCTGACGTAGATGGCGGCGGTTTTCTGCGTGGCTCCCATGGTTACTCCCTCAGTGAGATTGACGTTTCCGTTCAACCTTTTGGGGATGAGCCCTTGTTTCCTTTCTGTTGTATGCCCTAAGGGTCATATCACAGAAAGGAAACATGGTGCTCAACCGTCCGGTTGAACCCGGTCCTCTGACCGGAGGCCCATGATACGTCAAATAGCCCCCTCAAGGGGGGCGTATGGACGTTTGGCAGGAGTATTGGGGACAGGTCACCGAGGTGTTCGGGCCTTCCGGTCGTGGTACTCCTGATGCTCTTCTTGCCACTCGATGACTTCGTCTAGTTGCTCGTCAATCTCATGGACGGTCTCGGAGATGTCCTCCAGCATGTCGAGGGCCTTGCCGTGGGAGTCGCCGTTCTCTTTCCATAGCCGTCTGAACATGCCGGTGATGACAGCGGCTGCAATCAGGCCGAGGGCACCGATGAGTTCAGGGATCATCCGTTGGCCCCAGCCTTCTCGTAGAGGGCCTCGATGTCTGCGTAGAGGGCAGCCACTTCCATCTCGATGGCCTCGACCCTCTCCTTGAGAGGTCCAAGGTCGGGCAGTGGATCAGGGATAGGGACATCGACTGGCCTGGGCTCGAACATGCCCGCACGGATCATGCGCTCAATGTCTGGGCCGGGACAGGAGGTGGCCTTGAGTTCGTTGTGGCCGACGACTGCTGTGGCACTTGGTTGCATGGTCCTGATGACCTTGATCCGTTTGCGGACTGCGGCGACCAGTTCGTCAGATGGTGGCTGGCCGGGGCCGACCATCAAGCCGAGGGCGTAGTAGGCCTTGTTGTTGCGGGTGCCGCCTTGGGCACCAGAGCGGTGTGTCAGTCCCCTGCCCTCGAAGACGTTGCCGTCCTGATCGATCATCTCGTTGTAGGCGAGATCCCACCACGACTTGGGTGGGCTCATGTGGTTTCGCTGAATCGACTTCACCAGGCGGGTTGAATCGCCCTCGATGTGGAAGCCCATCCAGTGAAGGCAGACGCCCTTGAGTTTCGTTGACAGGGGCAGGGTCTTGACCGGTGGCGAGGCTCCCCACTTCGCTCGGCTGATGTAGGTGCTCATTCGGTGACCTCCACCCATGAGGTCGTGTCCTCGTCCCACTCGTACATGCCGTCATCGACTTGCACCCACGACACGGTGTCCTCGTCCCACTTGTAGAACTTAGAGCCTCCCCTAACTACGTCGTCATCGGGCCTTGGCGTTGGTGCTTGCCAGACGTAGTTCTCGTCCAGCACCCATGACTCGTAGAACGACGGTGTGGCGAAACCCGTGCCGTCCCAAGTGCTGCCGACGCCTGCGTAGTTCATGTGCAGCGGGGTGCCCCCATCGGGCTGACCGTCTGGGCCGTAGTGAATGTTGCCACCCGTGTTGTAGGAGGTCTGTATCCATGTGCCGCCGAGGCCGAGGTCGTCGGCTAGGAACTCTTGCCCCCGATGCTCTTGGTCATCTCCGACGACCAGCACCCGTAGGACGATGTTGTTTTGGTCAATCTCTGCGAAATGGGCCATCAGATGGCGTACCTCACGATCACGATTCCCGAGCCACCAGCGCCACCAGCATCGGGACTTCCCTCAGCGGCCCCGTTTCCGCAGCCGCCACCTCCGCCGCCCGTATTCGCAGTTGCGTTCTGTGGCGCGCCGCTACTGCCGCCATTCCCGCCGCCACCGGCCCCGCCTTGGCAGACGTATGTCCCACCAGCGGAACCACCCCCGCCACCAGCGAAGTAGCCGCCGTCACCCGTTGAGGTCGCCGTCGCCCATGTGGAAAACGAACCGCTTCCAATACCCCCGACACCGGTGGTTATTCCGGGACCACCTGCCGCACCAGCACCACCGCCACCGCCGTTGTACGGTATGGCATTGAAATTGCCATCTCCACCGTC
>NYZR01000051.1 GCA_002687255.1 Candidatus Pacearchaeota archaeon
ATTTAAAAAAGACGGTAGGAAAAATTTTATCAGGAATGGCTTGTTCAAATCTTTATACAAAAGGAAAGATTGTAGAACTAGTAGAGTTTGTTGAAATACCAAAAGAAGATAGATGTATGAAATGCCAAAAGATAGCAAGTAAATTTAGTTCATACGTCTAACGAGAGTGTCCACTCCGCTCCCCAGGGGGGGGGCGGGGATGGTTACTTTTTACATTTATAGCGTTATTAGAAGAAAGGGGTGCGGATGGGATATAAACTATTTGTCATTGTGTTCATTGTTTACGTTTTTTTCATTCTTTTATAGGAAGGGGGATGTATGAAGGTTAGTGATTTTGTCGGGTATATAAATAAGGCGGCGTTTTATCGCCTTCAAAGCGGGATCTCATTTGAGGTTGTAGTAATCGACGTAAAGCCTTCGGACTATGGGCGCGTCCGTTTCCAGATCCGCCCGAAAGATGGCGCGGGATCTGGGAGCTGTTGGGTTAATGACTCTTCAATTAAATTTGTTAATCAGTAGAGGAGGGATTATATGAAACGGATCAATAGAAATTTAATTAGTGATTATTGCAAGCTCCGCGGGCGTATCGATAAATTAAAAGCGATCGAGAAAGAACAGCGCGCGCGGGTCCTGGATGAATTCGAGCGGGTCGGCGCTGCTGACGTGTTGCCAGGGCATGACGGGCACGAAGTTAGGAAAGTTGTTAGCAAGTTGTATAAGATCCGCCCCGCGGATTTTATGAAGCGCGTAAAGCTCGCCGATTTCCTGGCCTGCTGCACCGTATCGCGGACCAGGGCGGCCGATTATATGGCCCGCGCGGATGTTGAAGATATCAGCGACGAAAGCGAAAAGACAAGCTTGAAAGTAAATGTATAAATCTTATTTTATCAACTAATTTTTTAAGGGGTTTTAAAATGGTTAGTAATTCTTATAATAATTTGTCTCCCCTGGGCCGATCTAATCCCGATCCCAGGGCCGAAAAGCTGCAGGGAATAATCGACCGCGGCCGCGTCCGAGTTCCGCAAGTGCTGCGCGAAATTGAAGAGGAATTCCACAAGCGGCAAGATGTTGTGGTTAAGCCTGGCGCGTTGGGGTTCCGCGTTGTCGATGGTGAGAATGGAAGCGGGCGGGAGATCCGCGCGCATCTCCCATCAATGGAAGATCTGGGGTTTTCGGGGTTTTCTCGCGGGCAGCTGTTGGCCCGTGCGGGGTTGCCCGTCGCGTATGCTGATAAACTGTTAGGCCTGGGCGAAGATGAATTACTACTTGATAATTTAAATACGATGTTGGGCAGGACCTGCAAAGACGGCCTTTTATTGCGCATTGTAGACGATACGGCGCGCGGGGTTTTATCGCCTGCATATCGGCGAATGGATGCGGCCCCGATTTACGAAGGGTTCATCTCGGCCGCCGTTGCCGCGGGCTACGTTCCATACACGGGGCGCGTAACGGATTACCGTTATACGCTAAGTTTTGTGCTGCCCGAAGTGTTCCAGCCGCGGCCCGATGAATTTATATTAATGGGCCTTTCAATAACGACTTCGGATTATGGGTCCTCGGCGCTGGTCCTCCCGATGAATGCGCTGCGGATCACCTGCTTGAATTTGTGTATGGGGTTGGATGTTATGCGGTCCGTGCACGTTGGCCGCAGGTTTGAAAGTACTGACGACCTGGTAACATTAAGCAATAAGACGCATGAGCTTGATAATTCGGCAACAGCATCGGCCGTTGCTGACGCGGTAGAATCTAGCGTCAAAATGCAAGCGGCGTTACGTGATCGGATCCACGAGGCAGCGCAAGCGGGCGGGGTCAATATTTCCGACGAGGTTAGGAAGCTTAGGTCAAAGGGGATCCGTAAAGACATCGCCGAAAGTATCAAGACGGCATACGAGGGGGCCTTGCCTGTTGAGATCCTGCCGCCCGAAGCTAGCAAGTGGCGTTTGTCTAATGCTATTTCTTATATTGCTAATGGGTCGGGCCTGGCGGCGGATGTGAGCTTGGATCTTCAAAAAGCTGCAATGGATGTTTTATAATTTTAACCTGGCTGGCGGGTCCGTGTGGATCCGTCGGCCGTTTTCTTGGGGGGCGCGAATGAATCTATTTTATTCAAATAAGAAATTAAAAAAGGATGGGATCTTTAAGTGGTCATTACCTGCGGGCCTGGTTGACCAGGGCGGCACTTGTATAGGTGCGGGGGCGTGCTTAAAATTCTGTATGTTTAAGAAAATTTACAAGTTCAGGGGCCCGCGTTGTATCGGCGCTCATAAGCGAAATTTAGAGCTGGCCCGCTCGCCCTGGTTCGCTGATATATGCATATATGAGCTGCAGGCGCGGCGCGTTATCAAGCGGCTTAGGGTCCATGATAGCGGCGATTATTTTGATCAAGATTACGTGCAGGCCTGGGCCCGTATCGCGCAGGCCGTGCCCCGTGTCTTTTTCTATTCGTATAGTAAAAGCGCGGGCGGTCTGGATCTGGATCCGCTGCGGTCTTTGCACAATTACCGCGTCATTGAATCAGTTGGCGGACGCTGGCCCGTTGATCGGCGGCGGGTCCATTCCATAGTATTGCCGCGCGGTGCGGATCGGATCCCTGCGGGATATGCTGACGGGTCCGTGTCGGATCTTGTGGCATTAAATAGTAAGCGTATCGCATTAAAGCGGATCTAAAATCTATTAATAGGGGGTTTAATTATGTTAAAATTTCAAACGGGCAGGGTTGAAAGTGTTACGCTGGGGGGCGCGCGTGTGTGGTTACATTGCCCAGATTGTCTTTCCGTTGTAAATGATAAAACTAAAGTTTACATCCAGGGCCTGGCGTATTGTGTCCGCTGTGCTGCGGAGCGATACGAAGAAAGGGGGGCGGCTAAACCTGGTCCTGGCTGACGGGGCCCGCGCTGTTCAAAGATAATTAGGCTGCTTGTGTCTTCGGATACGGGCGGCCTTTTTTTATGCCTGGTTAGATATGGCCCGCGGTCTTCTGTGCCGCTGGTGGGCACCTGGTGCGGCCCCTGGCCCATTAATAAAGTATTTGACAAAACGGGAAATATATGGTATGTGCGGAGCTGTTCCGTGCTTGTAAATAGCGGGCGGCGGGGCGGTGGTTCGGGGATAATACTTACGTTAAATATAAAGCTTTGAAATACTGCAGGGGATCTAAAAAAAGGATATAAAAAAAGCGGCTGAATTAGGCGGAGGATATAAAAGCGGCCGGGGATTTCTTAACGGCACGCGGGAATATATATAAAATGGGAAGACCATCAAAATATAATAAGCGGTTGGCGGATCGGATCTTGAGCGAATACGGCGCAGGGCGGACGCTGGCCGATATTACGAAAGCTGCAGGGATGCCGTCGCGGATTACTGTGTATGCCTGGCGCTCAAAGTTCCCCGAATTCGGCGCGGCATATGAACGCGCTGCTGCTGCCCATTCGGAGGCCCTGGTAGATCTCGCCCGTTCCCTGGTATTAACTGCGGATAGCAAGGGCGCTAAGCTGGCCGACGTGCAGCAAAGGTTTCTAACCTGGTGCGCGTCTAAGATCCACCGAGCGGCCTGGGGTGACAAGGTTGATATTAACGTAATAAAAACCATTGATATATCCCCTGCCCTGGCCCTGGCTGTTGAGCGTATGGCCGCGGTTGGCACTGGTTCGCGCCTGGTCGAAGCTGTCGGCGGGCCTGTTGAAGATCAATAGGGGCCAGCGCTGCTTTCCTTCAAATCTCCCCTGGCATAACATAAGCGCTATTATGAGACCGTGTAGGCTATGGCCGCAACTATATGGGCAATGGGTCCGCCAGGATCCCCGCGCTGATCTAAATGGCAGATGGTCCGAAAACAAAACAGGGCGCAGGATCTGCGGGCCTGGTTTCAAATCTGGTCCGAATTATGAATCGAATTTCAAACCTGGGGGGCGGGGAGGAATCGGCGGCTCCCCCCCCCCTCCAAGTACCTACGCGCTCTAATTTTTTTAATTTCCTTATGAGGGGCAAAAGATGAAATATGAGGATATAAGGGATACTTTGGATACGGGGGATATAGTATTATTTTCAGGTAAGGGCAGGATAAGTGGTCTTATAAAGTGGGTTACGAAGTCGGAGTGGAGTCATATTGGGATGGTATTAAGGCTTGTTGAGTGGAATATGCTTCTTTTATGGGAGTCGACTACTTTGAGTAAGATCAAGGATATTCAGAGTGGTGAAGCGCGTCAGGGGGTGCAGTTAGTGCCTTTAAGTGAGAGGTTGAAGGTTTATGATGGTAGGGTTGGGATACGCAGGCTCAATTATTTTGATAAATATCAGGCGGTGGATACTATGGCGCTTATGGAGTTCAGGCGGGAGGTTAAGGGTAGGCCGTATGAACGGAGTAAATTGGAGTTGCTGAAATCGGCTTATGACGGGCCTTTCGGTAAGAACGAAGAGGATTTGAGTAGTCTTTTCTGTTCTGAGCTTGTGGCGGAGGCATATCAGAGGTTAGGTTTGCTTACGGAAGGTACGCCGAGTAATGAATTTACGCCTGCGGATTTTGGGGGAGATATAAATTTGATTAATGCGGATTTATCGGAAACGATCGAAGTGGAGGGCTGAAATGACGTTTATAACCAGCGGTAAGGTGATTATTAAGAAAGAGACGGGTAAAGCGGTAGGGCGCGGAAAGACGAAGGCAAGTGCCAAGGCTTCTGCCAGGATACGTAACGTCAAGTCGAAGGACAGGAAAAAAATATTTTAAATCGTCTAATATTAGATGAAAAGGAGGATTCTTGGATGGTGGAAATACTGTAAGGTGTTTAAATGAGGATGGATGCGACCAAGATAAATATTTTTGATATTTTTAAAAAGAAGCAAATATTGGCGTCTAATATTAGACGGGATGTGAATTATACGGCTTGATGATAGGTATTGCTAACAAATCAAGATACACAACTGGTGTTTTTTCTGGTGAAACCTTGGTGAAAGTGTTTGAAAGATGATAAGAGCATTATCTCCGACTAAAAAGAGTATTTTATACAAGATAGCCGAGTTTAAGATTAAATATACGAAGCGGCACGGGAAGCATCCGAACGTTATGTACCTTGATCCAGACGAAAGGGAAGATTTGAGGAAAGCGTGCGGTATAAAAGAGTGGAAGTGGCCAGTAGTAATTTCGGGAATGCAATTAAGGAAACATGAAGAATATACGAATATAGGCGGCTTTATGGTCAGGAAGATGGATTCTCAATGATAAGTTTGGTCGGAATATTAACCGATAGGATTGCTGGTAAGGCCCCAAAGGGCGCTAGACGCTCTTCTAAGTGGAGGAAGGTGCGTAAGGCATTTCTGAAGGAAAACCCCAGATGTTCTGTCTGCGGCTCAACAAAAAAGATAGAAGTTCATCATGTAGTACCTTTTTACCTTATTCCCGACTTGGAGTTGAGAAGTGATAACCTGGCCACATTATGCGAGAATAAAAAGTATGGAATCAACTGTCATCTTCTTGTCGGGCACCTTGGCAATTACAGGCGTATTAACGCCAATGTGGAACATGATATTTTTATCTGGCGGATGAAAATAGGCAAACATCCGCACACAATGGAAAAATAATATGATGATACTGTATGGGGTCATAGGCGTAATATTAGGGCTGGCGCTTATGATTATCCTGACTATGAGATACATGGATAGAAGGGCGTGGAAGCGTCTTAATCTTAAAGATGAAGAGGATTGATTCTATGGATGCGCTTGATGCTTTATTATGTTTGGGCTATGCAATCGTAAAGGAAATGCCAGAGAGCGGTACTCTTATTAACGGCCCCAGGTTCAGGTTGTGCAGCGCTGCGACCGAACCGCGGCATTCCCATTCCGTCTCGCTTCTGCTCGGAGAAGTGGATGATGCGAGAATGTATTATTCCAGAAGACTGATCGAAGAAGGGAAAAAATTACCGTGAGGAAAATTATTATAGTTGATAATTGTCGTGAATGTCCTTATCATGAGCAGATGTGGACAGGGGAATATGCAAAGGCGCAGCGCACTTATTTCTGCGCTAATTCTCCCGTTCAAATGCTGATACCGAACAAGAACTGGCACGAAATACATGAAGACTGCGGGCTGGAGGATGAAGGCTGCGAACTAGAGGATTTGGAAAATATTACGAGGGCGTACGCATAAATGACAGAAGGGATGAAATATAGTTCCGAACAGGAATTACAACTTGTCGATCGAATACTCTCCCCCGATATTATGATCTATCCAGAGAAGTTTGTAATGTTTGTCTATCCGTGGGGAGTGACGGGCACACCCCTGCACAACAAAACAGGCCCCCGTAAGTGGCAGAGAGAAGAGCTTCAGAAGATCGGTCAGCATAATCTGGAGAACCAGCAGAGGATAAACAGGGGAGAAGCCCCCCTACCTTACAACCTTGCGATCGCATCGGGCAGGGGAGTGGGTAAATCCGCATTTGTATCTTGGATTACCCATTGGGCACAGTCAACCCAGATAGGCTCAACCGTGATTCTTACCGCAAATACAGAACAACAACTCCTTTCCCGTACATGGCCAGAGCTTGGTAAATGGATTACGCTGGGCATAAACAGTCATTGGTTCAAGCGTACGGCAACCGCACTCAGACCCGTCTCGTGGCTGAGTATCGCAAAATCTGGAATCGATACCGCATATTACTACGCCCAGGCTCAGTTGTGGTCCGAAGAGACACCAGACGCATTTGCGGGTGCTCATAACGAAAACGGCATAATCCTGATAATGGATGAAGGATCTGGTATACCTAAATCGATTTGGGATGTATCGGAGGGGTTCTTTACGGAGCCGATATATATGAGATTTTGGATAACGTTCTCTAATCCCCGCAGACCGCAGGGAGAATTTTTTCAATGCTTTCATAAAAATAAAGAGTTCTGGCGTACAAGGAATATAGATGCCAGAGACGTTGAGGGAACGGATAAGGCCGTTTACCAGAAACTTATCAAAAAGCACGGAGAGGACAGCGACGTTGCCCGTGTCGAGGTTAAAGGGCAATTTCCCCGTACGGGTTCTGACCAGCTTATAGGGTACGCCGCCGTTGAGACTGCAGCGGGCCGTCTTATAGAAATGAAAGATGTTGAGGGTTCCGCAAAGATTATGGGGGTGGATGTCGCACGTTACGGTGACGATGCGACCGTTATACAGAAAAGACAGGGGTTGTTTGCACACGAACCGATAGAAATAAACAAGAAAGATAATATGACGGTTGCTGGGATAGTCGCGGGCGAGATGGAAAGATGGGGCGCGGATGCCTGTTTTATTGATGTCGGGGGAGGGCAAGGAGTGATAGATCGCCTGAGACAGTTAGGCTGGAACGTTCTTGAAGTGGATTCTGGTGCTTCCGCGGATAGAAAAGATTTATATTTAAATAAACGAGTCGAGATGTGGGATAAGGTTAATGAGTGGTTGACGGCAGGAGGAATCATACCAGACCACGAACAACTAAAGGAAGACCTTTCCTCCCCGACTTATGCATATACCCCTACAACCAATAAGAAGGTGCTGGAGAGTGTGGATTCGATGAAAGAGAGAAATCTGCCGTCTCCCGATTTTGCCTCCGCGCTGGCATTCACCTTTGCTTATGATGTTGCCCCGCGGGTGGGAATAAAGAACGATGGTATGGGGAAGATAGTCGATACGTGGGATATATATGACACGGAAACCGTGAATAGTGGGAAAAAATAACTTGACAAATGAAAATCTAGTTATTATGTATTAGGGTAATTTTTACAATATTTATATCTTTTTATTGAGGAGAATACAATATGTGTGGTGGTGGTGCTCCAAGTATTCCTCCGCCGCCTCCTCCTCCGCCGCCTCCTCCAACTCCGTCACAGCCGAAGTCGGCAACTGCAAGTGCCAAGAAGGCTGAGAGTGATGAATTGAGGAATAAAGCGAAGGAATTTGCATCTACAAGGGGCGGCACTTTAGTTACTGGCCCAAGTGGGCTGTTGGCAACAACAAGCGGTCAAAAGAAAACACTTTTGGGGGCTTGATATGATGTGGATTGACTGAACTTTAAAAAAAGCGTTAAAACCAAATAAGCTGGTAGATAAACCCCCTATCGGTTTGTTTTGCAATAAGAAAGCAAGGCTAGTCGGAGCCGACTCTCTGACACCTTGCTTTTTTTATTGCTATAAATATGGCATACGAAGAGAGAAAAAAATTTGATATAAGGCTCGCAGGCCTAAAGAATAAGCGAAGGCCGCATGAAGGGGCATTGAAAGATATAAGAGATTATCAGGTTCCTAACCGCGGTAATTTCGACGAAGATAGAGGCAAGGAAGGGCAGAGGATGGACGCAAAGATTTATAACGGTAATCCCGCCCTCTCCGCCAGGACTCTGGCCGCTGGAATGAATGCTGGTATAACAAGCCCTTCCAGGCCGTGGTTCAGGCTTTCCATGAACAATAAATCGTTAATGGAGCGTGCTGACGTAAGGATTTACCTGAACGGCGTTGAGCAGAGGCTATATCAGATATTTAATCAATCTAATTTTTATTCACAGGCGGCGGTATTGTACCTTGAGCTTGGAACGTTCGGTACCGCCCCCATGTCGATAAAGGCCGATTTTGAAGATGTGGCAAGGTTTGATACTTATACGGTCGGTGAATACTGGATTGCTTCCAATAAGAGAAAAGTAATAGATGTATTGTACAGGAGGATCTGGAAAACTGCCGCCGAGCTGTTGGAAGAGTTTGGCGAAAGGAATGTATCCCAGCGTGTAAGGGATATGGCCAGGAAGGACAATCCAGATGATCTGATCAAGGTGATTCATGCGGTTGAGCCAAATGATGAGCGCGTTCCGAATATGATAGACGCAAAGAATAAGGCGTATAGAAGCGTTTATTATGAGGAGGAATCTTGTACAAATGACCCTGCATTCTTGAAAATATCGGGATTTGATACTTTTCCGTATGTTGTTCCCAGATGGTCCGTAAACGGTTCGGATCCGTATGGCACCGATCAGCCTGGGATCTTGGCCCTCGGTGACGCAAAGCAGTTACAGACGGGAGCATTTAAAAAGGCAAAGGGTCTTGACAGGAACATGAACCCTCCGTTACAAGCGCCAGCAGATCTAAAGAACCAGAGGATTATGAATGTTCCTGGCGGGGTTACGTTCTTCAGCACCTTTAATCAGAGCCAAGGCGTAAAGCCGATGTATGAGGTACGCGTACCCCTTGCTGAAATTATAGAAGATAACAAGGAAGTAGAGAGGCGGATCAACAGGAGTTATTTTGTGGATCTGTTCCTGAGTATACTGGCTAATGACAGGCCGCAGGATATGAAGGCTGAAGTTGCCTTTCAAATAGATAAAGAGCGGTTGCTTATGTTGGGGCCTGTTCTTGAAGGCCTTAACGAAGAATTTCTCAACCCGTTAATAGATAGAGTGTTTAGCTTGGCCGAAGCGGCGAATGTATTACCAGAACCGCCACACGACCTGATGGAACAAGATGTTAAAGTTGAATATATATCTACTCTGGCAAAAGCTCAGAAGGCGGCGGCTATAAGTGCTATGGAGCGTTTAACTGGCCTTGTCGGTCTTTGGGCTGGTATAGATCCAAGCGTAGTAGATAAGCTGGATCTTGACCGAGCCGTAAATGAAGCGGCGGGGATGCTTGATGTGCCTGCTGAAATCATAAGGTCCGAGAAAGATGTAAATCAGGTAAGAATGGCAAAACAGCAGCAGGCTAATGCCCAGCTTGCCATGCAGGCAGGCGCAACGGCGGCATCGGCAGCTAAAGATCTTGCGAATGCACCAGTTGGTACTGGTAATATGCTTGAACAGCTTACAGGCGTAGCACCTCCGTAACATGAAAGAAGACTCAGGGTTTGAAGAGCAAAGTAAAGAGGTAAAAGAACAGGGAGAATCAGCAAAAACCGATGCTCTGTATGATATTGCGGCCACAAACGAAGTAATGGGCTTAAAGGCAGGCAGGCATTTTGTATGGGAAATGTTGGCAGATTGCGGAGTGTATCAAGATGGATTCAATGATAATCCATATGTTCATGCGAGAAATTCGGGCATGAAAAGGATAGGATTGCGATTGTTACATAAAATATTATCCGCGTGTCCAGATAAGCATGAAATGATGTTTGCTGAACATAAATATATTGAGGAGGAAAATGATGGGTGAGGAAGAAAAAAAAGAAGATACTGGGGCTAAGGCAGAGAATACTGAACCAGATTTAGAAGCTGCGAAAGAAACCATGTACCCTGTCGAAAGTGATTATGCCGAACAGTCAGGAGAAGGTACCGAAGACGAGGAAGCTGAAGAAGCCGAAGATACCGAAGATGCTCCTGAAGAGCCAGAGGATAAAAAGAAGAAAGAGGGTGCCCCAGAATTAGTAACGGCCGAAGACCTCAAATTCCCCGAAGGTGCACAGATAAATGAAGAAATACAAGAGAAATTCCTTGGTTTTGTTAATGATAATAAGATGTCGGCCGAACAGACTCAGGGTCTGATTAATCTGCAGGCTGAATTGAACAAAGGCCAGATTGCGGCACACAAGGCCGAAATGGATGGCTGGGTAAAGGAAGTAAAATCAAATGTAAAGTTTGTAGGGGAGACTGGTGATAAGCTAAATGAAAATCTTGCTGTCGCCAAGAAAGGCATGGAAGCGTTGAATGTAAAAGGACTTCCAGAGCTTTTAGACAGTACAGGGCTTGGAAACCACCCTGTTTTCGTAGAAGCATTTATGGTAGTTGGTGAAAAAATAGGTGAAGATTCGTTTTCTTTCGGTAGCGGTGCAGCAGGGAAAACAACACCGAAGGAAG
>NYZR01000052.1 GCA_002687255.1 Candidatus Pacearchaeota archaeon
ATCCCCCCCCTATGCGCCGGTTGGTGGTCAAACTGGGACAGGATGTGCCCATGTCGTCTATATTCTAGAGGATGGTCACCGGGTGATATTGTGGTTGATGTCTCCCCGGAGAGGTCCGGAGAAGGGGACCGGTAGGAAGTACCTGCCGCCAACATAGGAGGTAACGCGATGGACTACACGTCCCTCGTCGCTACCTTGGACGGCTTCACCACGACCGCCAAGGCCATGAATGGCCCTGACGTGAAGTGGATTCGCCAACTAGCCAACGTCATGGCATCCACCCCGGACGCCTTTGACATCGACTGGACCGGCGTGGAGGCTGCCCTCCCGAAAACGACTGTGGAAGTCGATGTCGAGGCCGCCGACGCAATAGCGAAAACCCTTGAGGTGCTCGCTAGCGACGACGACACGGCAACGAAGTCAGTCGAGGACTGGAAGGTAGCGAGGCCAGCCAAGCGTCGGTCATCTGGCGCTAGGCAGCCCAAGGATAGCGATAACCCGACGTGGACCCTCATCACCATTACCGACGGTAGCGGTCAAGAGGTGCACAGGCATTCTCGACAGCCGGGGGCGATTTCGTCCCTCTACTACCCGACGTGGGAATACCTCAGGGATCACAACCTCGCTACCAAGCGAGACTGGGACCCCGTGAGGGAGGCCATGGTGAAGGCGATCCACAACATAGACCCGGAGACCTTCCGGGTCGGAGAGCACACCATCGAGGTGTCGTTCTAGAAATACGGCGGGGGAGGGCTACCTCTCCCCCGCCGTCATGCCCCGTGCATGGTTGCCTTTTTGATCGGGTTCGATTCCTGACCGGGGACGAGGCAGATTGCCTCCACGGAACAGGAGGTTCCAGTTATGACAAAAGGTAAGACGGAATGGAAGGCGACCTTCCCAGTAGGGAAGCCACGCCTACTGACACCGGAGGAGGCAGCCGAGTCTGATCGGCTCGCCGAGGCCGAAGAAGCAGCCGAGATTGCCCGCAAAGGGCATGACTGTTGGGAGTATGGCTGCTCCCATCCACGCACACCTACTTGCCCTCCCTATGTGGATTGTGAGTTGTGCGGCAACACAATCCAGGTCGGGTGAAAGGAGCATGGCGATGGGTGAAGGAACGGAGCATGAGGAAATGATGAGGGAGGTGGTCGCTTTCCTGATCGAGAAGGCCCTTAGTGAGAAGCCTTCGAGTTCGTATTTCGGAGGGAAGGTTACCGCAACCGAGTACGCGTGCTCGCGGAAGGAGTCGACCGATGAGTGAATGCAACAAGGCAGGCCCCGACTGTGAGGGTCCTGTCACCTACTGGACGAGGCCTAGTGACTACTCGTCATGGCTGAAGTGTGCCCACCACCAAGATCAGGCGAACGGTCTGTTCGATCGGGTCAACCGCACCTACGGTGTCACCTCTGACGTGGCACCCGGGTGGATCGACCCGAGTGTGTGCGGGGAGGTGTGGGATGACGACTGACCCCGACGAACAACAAGTATTCGCAGGCATGGACGTGCCTGAGGTCGCATCACCCGACTATGTGCGGGCGATGATCGAAGCAATGCGTGAAACCCTTGCAGCCGCGAGGCACAACACGCGGGTACTAGAAGGAAAGGAGTCGTGATGGCGAAGTTCGCTACTTACGTTGGTTGGGCGTTTATGCTCGCTGTGGCTGGGTTGTTGATCGGCTACGGAATGGGTTGGCTGCTCGACAACGCGCCCCTGTGGGACGTGTAAAGACCTCGGGGCCTACTCTTGACAACCCCGCACACCTCGTGTATAATGTCGGGTGTGGACAGATGTACCGTGCAACAGAAGGAGTAAACCTTGCAAGATTCACTCTATGTCGGTGACGGGCCGTGGGACGAGCCGTGCCCCGACATGACCGACCCCGACTACGGGGCAAAAGGACGGGCGCATTGCGCCCGGTTCATCGAGCAGATACGAACCCACTACGGGGCTGAACCAACGGGTGGACGACTGTTCATCAAGAGCAACCCACACGACTTCGGCAACTACTACAGCGTCGAGTACGGCTGGAGCAACGACAAAGCGGCAGCGTACGGGTTCGACATCGAAGCCGACAGAAAGAACGCTCTCTGTCGTTGGGACCCCGTAGTCGCATGAGCAAGATCAACCTCGAAGCCCGGCTTGATCGGATCATGGGGTTCGCCCCTGATCATGGTGCTGCTGCCGTAAAGCGCAGCGGCCTGAAGTTGAGGAAGGAGGTGAAACTTATGGACACGACCACAACCCAGAGTCGGCCAAAGGACTGGCTCCGGAGGACGGTGCTCGACATGATCGAACAGCACCCGATCCGTGACTGGACCCCGGCAGAGATGGACGAGCAAATCGGGCACAACAACCGTGACTCGGTGAACTCCACCCTGTCCGACCTGCACCGGGGGAACCAGTACCCGGTGAGACGGGTCGCACCCGGAAGGTACCGGTACGTGACACCCTCGACGAAGAACAACCTCGTTGAGAAGGTGGAACGCATCACCCGTGGTGACGGACTCCGTGCAGGAGACCTGTTGGAAGTTGTATTTGTGCGAGGGGACAAGACCCTCGCCGTTGACTCCAACGACAACCTGCTGGTGATCTCGGCCCGCACAGTCGAGAACCTCTGACACCAGCCCTTACAGCCCCGTCCCTCCCTCCCCTTCAGGGGGCGGGGCTGTTTGGGGTGGCTTCAGCCACCAACTCTTGACAGGAAGGAGCAAGAGAAAGTGCTAAGGAAATCTGAACACCCTGAACAACGAGAGGTTCTCGAACCCATCGTTGTTCACCCCGAGAAAGTCGGGAAACAAACGGGTGTCGTAAAGGTAGCAACCCCTGACGCCTTCACATACGGGCCAAAGGGAGTGGAACTACCAAAGTACGACCCCGAATCATTCCCCGAATCAGATCGGGTCAAAATCCCGAAGGAATCCACCTTCATCGACCACGACGGCCTCCTTTACTCGGTGGCTGTCGACCTCAAACGAGGAAAGGTGCCGATGATGTGGGGTCCCTCCGGGGTAGGGAAAACACAGTTGGCCCGACACATGGCCTTCTTGATGCAAGTCCCATTCGAGCGTATCCCGCTCGGAGAGACAAGCGAACGAGAAGATGTGACCGGGCACTACGAACTGAAAGGTTCGACCACAGAGTGGGTGCAGTCCCGTCTAGCCCGATCATTTGGGCGACCGGGAGTCATATGCATCGACGAGTGGAACGCTGCACCACCCGCTGTGCTACATGTGGCACGACCCGTCCTCGACGACTCAGCGCAACTCGCGTTGGATGCCTACGACGGACGAATCCTGCTCAAGCATGAACACAACTTCGTTATCGCAACAGGAAACCCGGACTGGATGCCCCAGTACGCAGGTTTGCTGCCACTATCCGAAGCAGATGCCGACAGGTTGTCGCACATCTCCGTCGGGTGGCCGGAAACGGTGATCGAAGCAGAGATACTCCTCAACCACATCAAGTCACGGGACCTAGACAGGGTTCCAGCGTGGCAGGTTGTATGCGGGTTGATGGCATGGCAAGACCTTCGAAGCAACATCGACGACGGCAGCCTCGGGATCACCGCAGGCACACGGTCGTTGATGAACTTCGTGGAACTCCTCCAGTACCACCCGGTGCGGGAAGCCATGTCGAAAGTGTACGAACGAATGGACTCCCAGTCGTTCAGCAAAGTCATGCACGTACTCGACCATCACAACTGGGACAAGTACCAGAACCCGACAGCGACAGACCTGATTGCCGAATCGGAAGACCCGATCGTCGAACTCCTGTCTCGCATATCGGAAGAAGGTGACGACGTTGGATAACCTCGACCACCCCGGCATCGAAGTTCTTTCCGAATACGGCACAGCCGAGGAGTATGCCGAAGCGGCGAGGGTAGCGGCACGGCTCCTGCCGAGGTTCTCAGACATTGTGAGAACCTCGGCAGGAGACCCCGGAATCAAAGTCAGCCTGAACACATCCGGGTTGGGGCCCTGCACCGACGGCGACACGGTACACCTACCGGTGTGGCCCTCGTTCGCCGGTGTAGACCCCGACAACCCGTGTGTGTGCGACGACGACCCGGATCGTTGCCTCTACCACATCAACGTCGGGTTTCTGCTGCACGAAGCAGCCCACATCAGCCAAGGGTCCACCAAACCCTGCGACAACGAGTTCTACGACCTTCTCCACACAGGGATACGAAACCTTCTGGAAGAACTTCCATCCGAGTTCGTAGAGAAGTTCGAAACATACTGCTACGGCGGGTTGGTGTCGATCACCAACCCTGACGCACGATCCGGGAACCCGTTGTCGGCATTGGAAGTAGCGAGTTGGTTCAACCCGGAAGCACCGTTCATAGCGAACGCTTTCGAAGATGCCCGGATCAACAAAGCAGTTGGCGACAGCCGATCTGCTTTAGGTCAACAGATGGAACGACTCGTGCATGAACTCATAGCACGGGCAGCCACCGGAGAAGGCATCAGCCAAGGCGCAATCGGATACCAGATCGGAGTCGCTGTCGAGGTTGAACTCGAACACGGATACGACCTGAAACCGACGCTGAAGTCAGACACCGTGCTGGCCTGCCTCAACGACCCCGTTGTAGCCAAGATAATCAAACTCGGTGAACCCACATCGACAGCGGGTTCCGTTGCTGCTGCTGTGGTACTCACCGAGTATGCACGGGAAACATACGGGTTGTTCGAACATCGACAACCCGACGACGAGGACACCTCGCGTACAGGATCAGGGCGTGCCGCATCCAAGTCGATACAATCAGGTAAAGACATGGAGTCCGACGGCAAACTGAAAGAAAGTCAGCGGCTTCGCGACAAGCGAGAAATGGAAGAAGCCCGCAACAGTATGCAAAGGCGGGCTTCGCGTACCGCTAATGCTGAAACTGAAGGCCGAACCAACTACAGGGCAAACCGAGGGGTCAGCGATCCCGGTGGAGTTGACGCACCCGGCATGGCAGAAATCGCTGAAGCGACGAACGCAGCCCGAGACGGAGAAGAATCTGAAAACCTCAGCGAACTCATGCAACTCCCCGGAGGTTCAGGGCTGGTAGGAGAATCAGGTGAAGGAAGATACGTGCCTGTCATCCTGCGACCCAACTACTCTAGGAGAACGAGTCGTGCTGTAATCAAAATCCTCGAAGGGTACAAATACCCGAGTGACGGAGGGTTTGATGGTGCTGCACAGTTGGAAGTCGACGTTCAGCGACCCGTGCAACAGGCGCAACGCAAGTTGGCTGACGCCCTTGGCATGAACAGGAGGTCGGCGTCGGTACCGAACCTTGTGCGAGGAAGGTTGCATGGCAGCAAACTTGCACGAGTACCGACCGGTAACCGGCGGGCATTTCGGAGAATCGAGAAACCCCGGAAACGCTCCTACGCTGTACTCATCGGCGTCGACCAATCAGGTTCCACCGGCGACGAAGCAATCGGACAACTACGGCAACTCGCATACGCACAAGCCACGTTGCTTGACAGAATGGGAGTTCCGTTCGCTGTAGCCGGGCACACCGGGTCGAGTTACCACTTCGACGGGTCCGATGTCGAGGATTCGTTCCAAGAACAGGTCAGCGCCGACTTCGGTGGGAAATACGGGCATTTGATGACGGTACAACTCGTCAAGAACTTCGCTGAACCTTGGGATCAAGCAGCACAGTCGGCGTTGGCGGTGCTGCAAGCGTCGCATCAGAACCTTGACGGGTTGACGATGCGAACCTACATCAACATGCTCTGCACACAACGAGCCACCGACCGGATCTTGCTCTACTACACCGACGGTCAAATGCCTGCCGAGGACTACGAAAACCAAGTATCCATGTTGCAAGCCCAATGCAGACGGGCGAAAGCGATGGCGCAACTACCCGACCGGCGACTCCACGTCGTCGGCATCGGGCTGGGGTGCGACGACCCGAAACAATACGGGTTGGACACCATAGAAGTCGACCCTGACGACATGGAAGAAGGGGTCCACAAGGTTGTTGACGGGCTGGCAGAACGCATCGCCCGCACGGTCGGTGGATGAGGTGTACGGAGCGGTCATGTGGTTCGCCATATGGGGCTTCGTCTTCACCTGTTTTCTCAAAGCCATGGAGGCTTTGGGTTGGTAAACAACAAACAAAGGAGAGTTACGTGAACAAATGCCCGAGATGCGACGAAGCAAACATGCGGGAGCCGTTACAAATCAACGCCCTGAGTCGGACAACCAGAGGTGTTCAAGACGAACCCGTGTACGTCTGCTCCGATTGTGGAACAGACGAAGGGCTCGAAGAATACTACGGGTTCGCGACTCCTCAGACAGAATGGCCGATCACAGGTCGCACATACGGGCCAGAGATCGAAGAAATGAAGGTCCAGTACCTGAAATGGTGTGTGGCGCAATGAACATCAACCTCGAACTGACCCGAGAGGACGTGGGCACCCTCGTCACAGCCCTAGGTTGGATGGCCGAAGACTTGGGTATCCTGCAACGAGCCGGGGAGGACGACTCCACACGCACCGACGACGCCATAGGCATCGGCGACCGAGTCAAAGTCAAGGAACAAGACATCCGGGGCCTCGTCGTACGGTTCGACTGCGGCCGCCTCGTTGTGCTCGACGATGCACGCAACGAATGGGCAGACGACGACGAGGAAGGCGTACTCGTCTTCTCGGCCTCAGAAGTTGAACGTGAGTGGTCAAGCCGCCAGGCAACCGACCTGTCTGTCGAAGCCGAAATACAGTCCGTTCGCGACCTGTGCGCCCACCTGTACGAGAAACTAGAGGAGTCTCATGTCGAAGATGAGTGATCTCCACCTCGAAATACAAGAAGCAATCGACAGGTCGCTTCGTAACAACGGAACCCCGGTCGATTGGGTCGACGCGGGGTTCGCGATATGGGAAGTAGCCGCCATCCACGACCTCGAACCGGATCAAATCCTGCCCGTCGTCCACGACATGATCGAGGAGGGCTACCGGCAGGCGTCGTTCCTAATGCAACCAGCGGAGGACCCCGAATGAAATGCCCGATCTGCGAACCTAAAGAACCCCCACGGTACAAAGAAACAGACCCTGTACCCGTGCCGTGCTCCGGTATGCACATGACAGAGGAGTACAACGGGTGGTCGAACAGGGAAACGTGGGCAGCGAACCTGCACATGACCAACGACCCCGGCTGGGACGAGGCCATGCGCGACGCTGTGATCGAATCGCACCTAGGCGGAGACGCCAAGTACGCGACCGCCGACGTGATCAAAGGCGTGTTCGAAGAAGTGGTCGACGGCGACATCGCGTTTGAGGTGGTCGAGATGATACTCCGCGACGTAGGTTCTATGTGGCGGATCAACTGGGTGGAGATCGCCGAGGTGCAACTGTCCGGGTTGGAGGAAGGCGCATCTAGGGAGCCCACTTCGGGGTTACGGTGAGTCTCCGGTTGCTGAAGTGGCCGGGAGGTAAAGGCGGCATGTTGGACGACTTGCTGCCGCTCATACCGTACGACCAACTCTTCGTCGACGTGTTCGGCGGAGGCGGATCGGTGCTGCTCAACCGCAAACCCTCACCAGTCGAGGTATACAACGACCTCGACGGCAACCTCGTAAACCTGTTCAGAGTCGTCCAACACCCCCAACACTCCGTCGAACTGGAACGTCGACTCAGGTCGACGCTGTACTCCAAAGAAGAGTTCGTCAAAGCAATCGGCATCGTCAAAGGAGAACAAGAACCCCTCGACGAAATCGAGCAGGCATGGGCGATGTTTGTCAACATGAACCAGAGTGTCGTAGGGCGCGTGTTCCGCACCCAAGGCAACTGGTCCAGAGCCGCTATAAGCGTCTCCGGGGAGTCGGCGGTCATCTCCGGGTGGAAATCGCTTGTAAACCGCTTAGGTGGCGTCTACGACCGTCTCAGCGGGGTTCAGGTGGAACAACGTGACGCCGTGGAGAGCATCGAGTACTGGGATGGTGCAACGACGGTGCTCTACGTAGACCCTCCGTATGTTCACGACACCCGTGTCGAGACAGAGTACTACGCCCACGAAATGACCAACGAACAGCACGAAACCATGGTTGACACCCTGATCAGCGTAAACGGGTACGCAGTAGTATCCGGGTACGACCACCCTATTTACAACCAGTTTGATACATCAGGTTGGACACGAGTCGAGTTCGACCGGGTTACTACAATGACAGCAAGTCAACGGGGCAAGGGAGATGACTGGACCCGTGACATCAAACCGCGAGGCAAGAGGACAGAAGTAGTATGGCTGAACCCGAAGGCACAGGAGAGCCGGGAAGAACCGACCCTTCTGGACATCCTGTGATACAGGCAGGGAAGATCGCGGTCGGGTTGCTGCGGGCAGCGTGGGACCACGACCAGTCGTTCAGCCGATCAGGTACACGAAGCCTGTTAGAAGAACTTGACGCCACCCAACTAGCGCAAGTTGCTGCCGTGCAGACGGTATGGATGCTCGAGCAAATGGAATGGATAAGCAACGTGGACAACGACGAAGGAGCAATGTTGAGTGTCGATGAACAAATCTGTGGACTCGGAATGGAGATCGCGCTCAGCGAAGTGGGCGCATAAGTCAGCCTGCTACGACAACGAAGGCGACCTTGAGTGTTGCTGTCCGTTACGCGAGTCGGTTGACCTCTACAACCAGAGCGTTGCCGAGGTCGGACTTGCCGACTGGACGGAAGAAACGTAACTCGGTGACATGCTCAGGTCCGTCATCATCAAGAACCCCTGCGTCAACCAGCCCGTCGATAGCAGCCTTCACCGCAGGAAAGCAAGCCCCGGTGTCCTGCAACCTGTTGTCAGACAAGTGAGGTGTGGCAACAATCATGCACCTGTTCATGTGCGGGATGCGGGACTTCTTAGCCAGCCATGCGAACGACTCACGCCACGGCTTCACCAGTTTCGCACGGGTGTAATGGTTGCCGTGGGCGTACAGAGTGTTTTGAGTGAACGGCCGTTCGTAATGAACGACCTCCCAACTACTCCTCGTCGCCATCCAACAGGTCCTCCGGCTCACAATCGAACACCCCGCACAAGGCCAGCATGTGGTGGTGTCGGATCGGTAGACGCCTGTTCGCGTACTTCGACAACGTGGACGGGTCTATCCCCGACAACCCCGCGACGAAATACATGGGAGCGCCAGACTTGGCGATCATCTGCCGCAAAGCAGACGGTCGGCCCCGAGTGGCGATAACCGGCATGGACTGTCCTAAACGCTGTGGCTCTGTCACAACCCCATACTATCATCAACCCAAGACAAATGGAAGGAAGTAGAGGCATGACAACAATGGTAAAGGCCCCGGTCATCACACCGGAAAAGCAGGAAAAAGTCCTCAAATATCTGGGCCTCAACCCAAACGACACGGCGACACACGCCCTCGTCGAAGTCTGCAACCGGTACGGATTCGACCCGTTGCTGAAACACGTCGTACTCATCGGCAACAAGTCCGGTAAAAACACGTACGTGACCCGAGACGGGTTGCTGCACCTAGCGCACCAATCTCACCAACTCGACGGCATCGTCGTAGTAGACGAAGGCGACAACGACAAAGAATGGTGGGCTGTTGTCGAAGTGTTCCGCAAAGACATGTCGCACCCGTTCCGCTACAAGGGCCGGTACTCCAAATCCGGGTCGAACAAGACGTACGGACCCGAGATGGCCGTCAAATGCGCCGAAGTCATGGCGCTGAGACGGGCGTTCGACGTGTCCCTACCCACCGTAGAAGAACAATGGGACACCGTGGTCGACAAAGTAGAGGTAGCGTCTTCTACACCTGCGAAGGTGGAAGTGACCCCGCCTCCACTCCCGCCTTCGCCCAAAGCGGCAATCGAAAAGGCGAGGGAATCCCTGCAACCCGGCACCGTGGTCACTAAGATCAAGGCAGGAGAAGGGGAACGAATGCAGATCAGGTCACGTATGACAGCGCCCGGAGTGACAAGAGAAATGCGAGACGAGTTCCGAGACAAGTTCGGACCCGTCGACGACCTCACCTACCCGACCCTCGACGAAGCCCTCGAATGGGTGAAAGACCGGACGGCAGAGGTTGAGCCTTTCTGAGCGCAGGCTCCGGGCGATAGCCGACGGCGACTGGTGGCGCGACCGGGCTTCCTGCAAGGACATGGACTCGGAGATATTCTTCTCCCTCCACACCAAGCAGGAAGCCGTCGCCGTCTGTCAGACGTGCCCCGTCAACAACTGTTGCCTCGACTACGCCCTTGAGTTCGAATCAGAGTTCGGCATATGGGGCGGGTTTACGGCCCGTCAACGAGTCAGGTACCGCCGTGAACTAAAGCACTACGCCGCCGCCCAGTTACGACAACGCCGATGGGGTTCCGTCCCCGAACTGAGAAGCCGCTATGCCTTTGACGAGGCTGAGGACAGCGGCTGCACCCGCGACGACTGCGGCCTCGGCTGAAGCCAGATCGGCGACAACGAACACGCTGAGAAACGCCTGCAAGAACGTGACAACAGCCCGTTCGAGTATGTCTCTGAAGTTCAAGTTCATTAGTAAGATCCTCTCTTATGGGTGACTTTCTTGCCCGACTTCTTCGCAGCAGCCTTAGCCTGCTTGCGTCCCTTCGACGTGTACGGGAAGTGCTTGCTACCGACCCGAGGCACTCAAGATCACCTCCAATAGTTCTGGGTTTCGTTTTGCCAGCGCGTACAGATTGTCGACCTTGAACACTTGGCCACGTATCCGCGCCTGTTCGTATCCTAGCGCATCCCCCCAGTCGCCTGTCCGCAACGCCCGATTCACCGCGTCACCAGCAGCCTGTTCACGAGCCAACGCAGACCTCTGCAACTCGAACGTACGCGACCGTTTACGAGGCGCAAACGGCAGCCCGAACGACGACCAGATGCGAGCCACAAACGCATCCGGGTTGTTGACACGCATGTTGCGAAGTTCGCGGCTACCAGACCGGACACCAGCCAACTCGACAAGACCAGCAACCCCTTCGACCTGAGGAACAATCGACTTCGGCAACGTGTGCAAAATGCTCGGAGCCGTAGACCGCAGCCGACCCGTTTCCGGGTCGTACGACATCTCCGGGTACAACCGGGCACGCCCAGACATTGGGCTGACACCCATCGACTCCATCACAGACGAAGCGATCGGAGACATCTGCGTCAAGAACCCGAGCACCACACCAGACCCGTACTCGCGTGAATCAAAGTCGGCGTACCGGGCCACATCAGCCCACGGGTTGGCCGACCGCATGTTCACCGCCCACTGCTTCGTATCCGGTCCTTCCTTGCCGATAAAGAACGTGGACGCCATCCACTGGGGAATCCCGGTGCGGTAATCCTCCATCTCGTTGGCAGCAAAGTTGGTCAGTATCGACACCCGCATCGGATGGTCATACGGCAACGTGAACGTGTACTTCAAAACGTGTTTCATCCAACCGTAGAACGGGAACACGCGACGCATGATTGTCCGCTCCCACGGAAGCATCGCATCCCAATCCTGCAAAATCTTGTTCGCCAACTTGACGCCAGCCTCGGTGGCCTCCGCAGCAGTAGCACCCCGCGCCAACGCCTTGTCCGACTCGTGCAAATAAGCCATCGCCCTGTAAACATTGTCGAACCATTCGTTGATCTGGAACGACTTGTTGGCAGCCCTCTGCACGTTGCGGAACGTTTCACCCAACCAGCGTCCCTCGCCGATACCCCACATAAACCCCGTGCGCTTGTCAGTAGCGAGCCTTGAGATGTCCTGCGTAAACGCCTTTGTCAAATCCGGGTCGACCATCGCAGCACCCATGCTGATCCCCGGAGGTAGTTCGCCGTCGTCAACCAACTTCTTGGCGCGCTGTAGTTGCATAAGAACCGTCGGATCGGTACGGCCCATCAGCATCGCCATACCGCCAATAGCGTTGTAAACCAAGAACCGAGGAGACAACGCCAACGCGGACACGCGGAACACGTCCATCACCTGATCGTAAGTATTGCGAAACGGCATCAACCCGCCGGTTTTCTGCATCCCCTCAACCGTGGCGGAAACCCCGCGCGGCATATAAATGTTGTCGATCGACACCAACGCATCTTCCGGGTCGACACCCAAACCTCGGCGGTGGTACTTGATCTTCGACTGCGGCGCCCATTTCTCACTCAAACCCCACTTCTGAGGGTTGACCGTTGCCCAGTCTTTGCGGATCACCCGTTGAGCAATGTTTTCCGGCGGAACGTGGGGCTGTTTCACACGCTGCGCTGCGATCTCGTCGGAATACATGTCCATCAAGTCGTCCCACGTCTTGCCGTACATGTTGAACAAACCATCCAACCCGGCGGCCTCGTCTCCGAAATACAGAGCCTCGGTAGCGGTACGTCTAATAAAATCAGCGGAGTTCTGCTCCAACGCAACAGCGAGGTTGCGAATGTAAGGCTCCGGGTTCAGGTACCGCTGCTTGAACGCCTGCGGGGTGACGATCTTTTGGCCGAACAGTTTCCCCGGAGCGCGGCCACGGTTCCCAACTTGGCGATGCGGCAACCACACCGGTTCGTAACCCGCCGCCCGCAACGCAGCAACCGTTTCAAACGCCTCGCGTTCAAGAAGCCTGAACTCCTTGTCGGGAATACCAGCAGCCTTCGCAGCCTCCCTGTACTTCCCGAACGTCAACTTGCGTGTGGCATTATCCGACACCGCCGGGCCAGACAACCGCTTCGCCAGCAGCGACGACAACACCCGGTTATACATCGGCTGCAACCGGGCTGGCAGGTTTCGCACGCTGTTAGTCCACTTCGTTACCGCAATGTCAGCCTCAGACATCTCCGAAGTGATCTTCTCCGCCAACCGGACCTCATCAGCAGTATTGGCCGTAACAGCCTTAGCGGCCTTCGCCAACCGCAACCGGGCACCAGCCAAACTATTCTCAGCCGTTCTGAGCGCCTGATTTGTAGGCATATCTGCATACACCGCGTCGATGCGGGACTCAATGCGGTTCAACGCTGCTGCCAGTTCCGGTGACTTGTCCTCAGCGAGACGGCGAACCTCTTGCATCGTCTTCGAATCGAGTTTGTTCCGGGCCAAACGGATCTGCTGACGGGCCGTCGTGTAATCGCCGGTGCGAGCCGCGACCTCTGCTTTACGCAACGGACCGGGACTGTCAACCGTGCCGATCATCGCCGCTTTGAGGTTAGAAAACGCCACGTCGATACGTGCCTTGCGTTTCCGAGCCGAATCAACCTTTTGGCCAGACGACTTCCTGCGAGACATAGCAACCCTGTAACCACCCGGGTCGCCGGGATCGGTAACAACGCGGGTCTTGCGTGTCCCCAACAACGCCTTCGACTTTGAAGGAGACGGCTTCACGCGTATACCGGCGTCCTCCAACGCTGCTGCCGCGGCGTCCAGTTCGTCCCGCACGCTAAACAACGGATGCGACGTGCCCTGCGAATCTATAGCATCCAACTGGTCGTACAAGTTTCGCAGTTCGGCTTCGTCCGGATGCGCTTTCAAAGTTTCTTTCACCTCGCGCAACCCTGCCTGAGCCTCGCCAGCCTTCACCGCCTCGATGCGAGACTGAAGTTGCGACTCCAACTCGGTGGCCCGCCGCAACGCCAGTTCAGCCTGCAACACCTCGTCGGCAGGAACCGACGCCGCCTTCGCACCAGACTCCAACGCTGCGATGTGCTCGTCGATCCGCGCCAACTGGGCAGCCGTCTCAGCCAACCGGCCAGCCTGATCAGACGACGACTCGACAATAGAAACACCGGGCTTTACAAAATCTCCGCCAGCCAACTGCCGGATCGGCTCCCACTCCGGGCTGCGAGACACCCCGCGGGCCAACCGGTCAGGAAGAATCTCAGCGGCACGATCCAACACCCGCAGCGCAGCAACCGACACCGGCCGACCCTCCACCATGACAAACGCCTCGGCAGCATCCAACGTCGCAGCACCCAGCAAATCGTCGACCATCTGGTCCGCAGCCTCGGCAGTCAACCCGGCGCGTTCCGAATCGACAAACTGAGCGGCATCCAACTCCGTCCAGTCGTCGATAGCCGCCAACTTGTCCAACGCCTCGTCGGAAAAGTTCCTGAACGCCGTGTTCCCGTGGACCTCCTCGCCCGTCACAGCAGGGGCATCCTCCGAAAGATCCCGTCGAGCACCCCAACTCGACTCAAGAGTCGGGTCGAACTCGTAGACCTCCCACACGTTGCCGTTGTCGTCGACAACGCGACTGGACCCACGACCCGTGCGGATCGTGTCCTTTTCCCTCGAAGTCAACCTTGTTGGGTAACTGTCGCCGGGACGTGTGCGACCAGACACAGGGTCGATTCGGTAATCAGACGGGTCGTGGCCCTTGGCTACACGAATGGTCGCCTCGTCAGTTATATGACGATCCAACAAATCGGCGATGTCATCTTCGAGTGTGATCTTGATCCGGACGCGGACAGCCTCAGCAGCCTCCGGTGTTCCCACACGGAAAGCACCAGACTCCTCCGCAGCAGCCAGCAGCGACGCCTCTCGTTTCTTCAACGAACGCCGCGCCATCTTCGCTACACGCGTCTTCGACGGTTGACTAGAAAACGGCTTACCGTCAACAACCTTGTCTTCCCAGCCCTGAACCTTCAACTCGTCGACCTCGTACGCCAACCGGGTCATCTCCACGTCGACCTCGCGGCCAAGTCGATCCAACCGCGGCACCGTGATCGTCTCATCCAGATTCGCGGCAGCGTCACCCAACTGGTCGTTCAAAGCCCGGACACGATCTTCCAACGAACCGGGATGCAACCGGCCATCGGCAGCCGCTTTCACATTGCGGGACTGAGCCGGAGTCAGCCGCCGCAACGCAACGACACGATTCAAGTGTTCCTGAGCGCGTACACGCCGATCCACAACCTCGGCGGCACGCTCAGCGACAACTTCGCCATCCAACTTCTGGCGGACCTGCAACAACCTGCCTTCCTCTGTTGAAGGTGCGCGACCAGCACGCTTCGTTACAACCGACTCCCCTTCGAACGCCGGAGACCTCTCGCCAGCCACATACTTAGACTCACCGGTACGCAACGCAGGCACATCATCAGGCCACGCCGTCTCCTCAACCACCGACGACTTCGACGGAGCCAACCGAGCAGCAGCATCCGAATCGGTTTTCAACACCGCTTCAGCAGCAGCCAAATCGTCGGCCTGTCCCAACTCGACCATCGACAACCGCTCGGTGCTGGTAACCGCATCTGTTATCTCATCTGAGAACCGGACCGCATCGACAACCGCCAACGTAGATTCCAGTTCAGCAATCTTTGCCGTTGTTTCAGCAACGACCGTTTCAGCGCGAACACGCTTCGCTTCAGTCGACTCCGCCGACTTGCCGGTCTTCTTCTTCCCCGACTTGGCTTCCTGAATCTCTTTCAGAACCTTTCTGACAGCAGGCGTATTCGGGTACAGTTCACCGTTGACCGACAAAACCTCGCCGCCCTTGACGCCGTGCCTGCCGTACCAGTCGACCATCGCTTTGGCGTCCTCGACCATTGAAGTCCACGCATCGCCACGGCCAGAATCAGTAGCCCACTTAGGTGGCGCATCGCCAGACTTCCAACGACCCTGCTCCAAATAATCCCACGTCGCCGTCAGTTCGGCGTCATCGAACGTGTCTAACCAGTTCAATACGTGTTCCTGAAGTTCGGCATGGGTGCCACCCCCCGACCGGCCCAACGACGCCTCGCCGAGCACTCCCTCCTCAGCGAGCCGCTGACCCTTGCGGAACTCGCGGGCTGTGCCCGTGGCGGAACGACCCCAGCCACGATTCTCCAGATTTTGAGCAGCGCGCTTCCACGGGCTGGAACCAGTGAGACGACTCAACGCAGCGTCAGTCAAACCAGCCTTCGACGCAACCGGCAACAAATCCAAGAACGTGAACAGCGGATGCTTGGCGAGTTCCCCCGGACCCTTGTCGCCCTCGTAGCCGCCGCCCAGCATCTCCGCTGTGAACGAACCGGGAACCAGACGGATACCGGGAGCGCCAGCGATCTTCGCTATCCCCTTGCCGAAATCCCCCTCCGACATAGCCTCCAACCCGGCCGACACCGACGGACCCAACCCAGTTTCCGGGTCGCCCATCTCCGCGGGTTCCTTCAAAATAAACCCCGGTAGTTGCGGCAACCCCAAAACGATGTCCCTCAGGTCAGACGCCGCATTCTCCAAAAACCCGCCGACACGACCCGACTCACCACCCTTGCCCTGAGCGCCAAGAATCGCCACCGCAGCCTCGCGGTCCGACATCGGGTTGCCACCCCGGTTTACCCGTTCCTGATCGTAAAGGTAAACCTGTCGAACAATGTCCAACGGGACGTTGTTTCGCATCGCCACCTGAGCGCGATGCCGCCAACGATCCTTAGAAGTTTCGAGGCCCTGAGTTCTACCGGGAAGAACCGGAGTCGTGAACGTCGCCACGTCTCATCAACCCATGCCGGACAAAAACGCCTCGAACTCGTCTACGCCCACGCCACCCAACTGACTTCCCAGCGCCTGAGAAGACTGACCGCGTTGAGCACCAGCCAAGATCGCCGACTGCGCCGGAGCACGCAGCGACGCGCCGAACCCTTCTTCGATGTCGCCAGCAGCACGCTGCGCCACCGCTATCAGCCTCGCCCGTGTTTCCTCGTCGGCGATGTGGCTGAAATCTTGCGACATCAAACCGTTAGCAACATCATGCAAGGGCTGCAACTCGTCGGCAACCGTGCGAGTTATCGCCGAAATGTCCTCAGCGGAATAGATCGGGGTGAGTTCATCCGGGTTCCACGGGAACCCAGTCAAACCAGCCATGCGGCCCGCTGTGAGAACCATCTGGAACGCCTGCGACGGATCCAACACACCGGACTCCATCATCGAGTTGAACACCTCGAACTGCTTCGACGCCGCCTCGGCAACCTCGTCCGGGTTCTCAACCCCTTGTATCTTCGCAGCAGTCGCAAACATGTCGGCAGCGTGCTGCGTTATGTCCGCCTTTTCTTTCTCAGTGCCGCCAAAGAAACCACCGAGCACCGGCAACGACTGAATGAAATCAGCCGCCCTGCCCTGAGTTATAATGTTCAACGCCATGCCGACAGGTGCACCCACCAAAGCACCGACCCCGCCAAACGACGCACCAAACGACGCACCAATCAACGCACCCTCAGCGACCTGATCGCCAGTAGATCCCTCCTCGTACAAACGGGGAACACCCACCAAGTTGCCGACAATGGCCACAGCCATCGCCGGGTTCGCAGCCCTCCACGAACCAACAGCACGCGAACCAGTCAACGTAGACGCAAACCTGCCGCCCTGAGTCTTAGCGGCAGCCTGCGCCGACCGGTAGATTTCCGCCGGGTTGCGGAACGTCCTCGCCCAGTTCTTCAACCCCAACCGCGACTGCGCGTAATCGGTTTGACCAGCAAACCGGCCAGCCTGAGTTGGAGTCCCCGCCGGACCGGGCTTCGCTCCAGTCGGGGAAACTTTCAAAGCAGCAGCGGCAGCGCGAACAGTCTGCGGA
Organism: Candidatus Pacearchaeota archaeon; assembly: GCA_002687255.1. Lineage (GTDB taxonomy): Archaea > Nanobdellota > Nanobdellia > Pacearchaeales > GW2011-AR1 > ARS50. The sequence goes on from NYZR01000052.1 coordinate 17,459, forward strand.
TTCCCCATCGGACGGCCCGGACCAGTCGAACCAATCGGACCCATCTCAAACGGTCCCTTAGCGCCAAACCCGGCAGACGTTGGGATTCTCGGACGGCCAGCCCCGGCACCACCAGCAGCAGCAGGAACCGTTCGGCTAGGCACCTGCTGGCCGATCTGCTGAGCAAACCGGCCGAACGCATCGCCCAAACCTTTCTGCAACGGCGTCGGGCGGGCAGCCGCCTGCTGCGCCAACGTCGCAGTCGTCCGCGAAACCGGTTTCGGAACAGAAACCGTCGGCGCACCGGGAACACGGGGTCCGAGAGGACCGGGAACACGGGGTCCGAGAGGACCGGGAG
>NYZR01000053.1 GCA_002687255.1 Candidatus Pacearchaeota archaeon
AACCAATCGGACCCATCTCAAACGGTCCCTTAGCGCCAAACCCGGCAGACGTTGGGATTCTCGGACGACCAGCACCCGCCCCGCCAGCAGCAGCCGTACGGCTAGGCACCTGAGAAGCCAACCCGCGCATCGCAGCGTTCTGACGGGTCGACGCCGCAGTCGGATTCAAATGAGGTGAACCCATCGACTGCACCAAACTCGACGAAGCACGTCGCGGCATCGGAATCCCCCGAGTGCCAGGCGGAGGAAACGCCGTCGCCTGAGGCTGCCATCGACCCCGCCCGAACGGACCCATCTGGCCGCCCAACACCTGCTGCACGCCAGCACTCGAACGAGCAGGTACGTGGCCGACGTAAGGTGAACCTGGACCCACAGGTGGACCTGGACCCAACTGCAACGGCGACCTAAATAACGAAGCCGGCTGACCGCCTATCATCGGAGAGGTCAACTGGCCCGCCAACTGACCAACCGGTGGACTGCCGACGACACGTATGTTGCCGTGCAGCGAGGTTGTCGGAGGTACACCACCGCCGCTAGGACCGGCCATGCCTCGGAACACGTTAGCCAACTGCGGTTGACCCGCGGCTTCGAACTGTTGCGCCAACTGTCCTAACAGATCAGCGGGAGTAGCCATATCAGAATCCTAACCTACTTACCTTGGGGGACCATAACGAGGCCCCGGAGTAGCCACGTTCGGAAACTCGGTGTAACCCCCGCCAGACCACGTAGACAGCGCCTGATTCACCAAATGGTCGGTGTTCATCACGTCGGCAGGCACGTTCGCCATCAAACCCTCCAACACCGGCAACGCAAACGAATCCCGCAGAGTCGCTGCTGTGCGATCCACGCCCGTAGCGAAATCCGGGTAGTTCTTCACGCCAACAGAGTTGAACTGGTCGTACTGTTCACGGTCCGGATCACCCGGGTTTCCGCCCTGTTTCGTAGTAGCCAACGGGTTGAACCTTGCTGTCGTCCCCTCCGCGGCCATCCATGAACCAAGTGTTTCCAGATTGTTCGCCCTCACAGGTGCACCAAGGTCATTCAACAACGCTGTAGCAAAATCGTTCGACTGACCCAACTGGCCGGACAAATCTTCCAAAGTGGTTCGCCGTCCTCCGGGGTCCATCGTGTACCCGGTCGCCTGCGGGGCTACATTGAACAAACCTCCGAACGCGCTTCCGAAATCGAAATCTCCGAACGCTTCCGGATTGAAACCGGGCACAACTGGATAGATAATCTCGAAACCGGGTGGATCTTCGGGTGGATCCAATCCGGGTGGATCTTCGGGTAGCCAGTCATCCGGGGGTGGCACCCAGTCCTCTGGGAGATCAATGTCTGGAAAATCGGTTCCCATCCCCGGCGTGGTCACCTCGTCCGGCACGCCACCGTCGGGTGTGTCGCCGGGGTAGTCGGGAACAAACCCGCCGCCGCCACCGTCGGGTGGTACATACGCGTCGAACATGCCTCCGAAATCAGGGTAAAACTCGGGTTGGATGTTGAACTCGGGGTTGAACTGCATCTGCGGAATAAAGACTTGGTTCGCAGATTCCGTAGCCCCCGAATACAAAACCTCGTCGAACAACTCGCCGAACGCTGACGTGATCTGTTCAGCGTCAGCCTGCGACATGCCAGCCAACACAGGCGCCCACTGCTCGATCGCCTGTTTCGCAGCCACCGCCGCTGCTATACCGCCGCGGGCCTCCATTTGCTCCATCTGCTCGGCCCTGTAAACATCCTTAGCGTCAGTTATCTTGCGCCACTTCTCGTGGTCCGCCTCGAACTTCGCCTGTTCCTCAGTGAACCCAACGCGCTGCAAGGTGATCGCATCCAGTTCGCTTTCGACAGCGAGTTGCTGCAACAACTTGTCGGCAGCGACGGCTTGCTGCTGCAAACCGATGCCTTCCTGCTGTAAACCGATGGCATCCAACGTCAACTTGATGTCGGATTCGTCGTAATCCAACCCCTTCAGTTGGTTGGCGATCTCGTCTCTATCCAACCCGAGTCCCGCAAGACGGCGAGTCTGACCGGAAATCTCCAACTGGATGCCCAACCGGTCCGTGTCCAACCGGGTGATCGCATCCGCCACATCGGCAGCAGACCGACCCAACCGGTCAGCCAAGAACTCGACCTCGGCGAAATCCATGTCCAACGCACGCAGATTCTGGTCCAAGTCAATGTCGGCCCTGTCTCTCGCCGCCGCTATCTCCGTGGACTGGTAACCGGACTGGGCCAACAGTTCACGGTCAGCCAAATCAAGACCGGTGTTGCGTAACGCCAACTCGTCCAACGCCAGTTCGCGTGAACGATCCAAGTCCGCTACGTCTTCGCGCACACCCGTAGTAAACGACGCCCCGCGTGCGTAAGCATCACGCAAAGCAGCCTTCAGCGCACGATCAGCCTGAAGTTCAGTGGCTTCGCGTTCCAACCCGAGTTGCTCGCGTTCCAACGCTATGCGTCCCCCGCCGATGTCTGTTTCCTCGCCGAGCAGCGCTTCACGCGCCGCCAACAACGTCCGGGTGATCTCATCCAAATCACCCACATCTTCCTTCTGGTAACCGATCTCCGCTTTGCTCAAATCGGTCATCGAAATCTGATCGGCAATCGTTGCCAGATCCCGGTTCAGAGAAGCCTCGTCCAAATCGACATCGCCGAGAGTCTGATTCAAATAGTCGATCGCTTCGCCGACACCCGCCGCGTCCAAGTCGATGCGTTCCTGCTCGATTCCGAGCGACGCCCTCGCCAACCCGACGCGACCCAACAGGTTGTTGGCCTCCGCCCTGTCCAAACCGAGTTGACGGAGCCGCAACTCCAGTTCCTCACCAGTGATTCTCGACAAGTCCATGTTGGCTGTCGCCGCAGCCAAAATGTTTTCTTCGCGCGCGTCGAGAAGACGAGTGCGTTCATCCCAGTTCGTGAAATCGACCGGCTCATCGGCAACCGCCACCGCCGACTCGTAACCTATGAGAGAGGACAAACCGGCAATGTCCTGAGCCGACAAATCCTTTGCCAAAGCCGTGGCACCAGACACGATGTCGCGGCCGATCTGGCCTACAACCGCCGGATCCGCGGGCAAATCCCCGGGCGGCAGCGGCACCCACCGGCCCGGCGGGTCATCGGTTTCGTACTCTACCTGCGACTCCCAGTAACTACCCGGCGGAGGATCGACCGGAGGTTGATCCCCACCGGGGGTTATGGGAACACCGTTACCTTCAGGCAAAGTCCCAGCCGGTGCCTCACCCATCCCCGGAGGAATCATCGGCGTGAACTCGCCCACGAACCCAATGTTGTTACGGCCAAGGTCGCGTTTTACCATTCGCTACCCCACAACCACCCCGGCACATACGTTTGACCAACCTGAATGAAATCCCCCTGATCCGTCCACCGGCGAGTCCGATCCTGCATCTCAGTCAACGTGTCCATGTACAACGCACGGGCTTCCTGCCAGCGGGGATCACGGTCCTTACGCAAAGCGACCATCTCACAATACGTCGTCGCCAAATCTTCGTAACCAGCCGGGACAGGAACAGTCGACGAGTCGGCTGTTCCATCAGTCGCCAAATCAGTGGAATGCTGATAATAGAACACCTTCAACGTGCCCGCCTCGGAAGGAGTCGGGTACAACACAACCTTCAACGAAGGCGGATACCCCCACATTGTGTAAAACGTGGGATACCCCTTCGACGTGGTTTGCGACGACCACCACACCGTGTCCATCGAGTTGAAATCCCTGTACTCAAGTGGGTACACATTTGACGACGCTGTAGGACGCCACTCAACCCTGTGGACACGCAGCGTGTCCGTAGGCAACGTGTACTCCTGCGTGTCAGCAGACACCGAAATAGACGACGTTGATTGCAGAGTCTCAGACCGGCGTGAAATGTCGCGGGCAGCCTCGTTGATCCACGTACGCAACTCAGCGTCGGTCCACTGACCGGAAGTTGTTTCGTCGAGTTTGTTTCGTACGTCTGTTAGAATCGAAGTGAGAGTAGCCATGCAGCCATGTTACCAGCGTTCAGATTTGCGGTCCCCGACGAGTATAGGCGCTTGCCACACCACGCCGTTACCCGGAACTGTAACCCAAAGAGCCTGCTGCGGTGGTTCAAACCCGAAGTTCATCGTCGAGGCAAACTCGTCGAACCCTTTCGTTGAACCGTTCACAATCAACCCGTTGGACGCAGCCTGAATCAACTGGTGCCAATGACCGCAAACCATGATGTCAAACGGGGTACCCATCGCCTCGTAGTTTTGCAGTTTCTTGGCGCGCATTCGTAGCAGGGGCGGCCAGAGTCCACCGATCCCCTGACCGCCCCGCGCCTGATCTCCATGAGTCAACAGATAAGTCGTGTCGTACACCGGAACGATCGCATCTGTTGACTCTGGTATCTGAAACGATACACGGTCATCTTCTTTGAACATGAGCGCCAACTGGTGAGCCAGAAACCAGTCGAAGTTGTCGCGTGCCCTTAGTTTCGACCGTGGCTTACGGGTCCTGCGAGAATGGTTGCCGACCACGCACGGCACATGCACCTTGCCGAACTCGTCGGCCAGCATTCCGATACCAGAAGCGATGTGTTCCGACCAGAACAACAACGACCCCAGCATCGTGTCCTCGTTCGTTTCGGTCAGTTCATCATGGATGTCTCCCGAGAAAATGTCTCCACCGAGGAACAACACAACACCGTCGTAATCCAACCCAGACAAGTAGTTACGGGTTAGAACCACTACCTTGTCGAAAAACCTTTTCAATCGCTTTACTGCTATCTTGCGGTCATAGGCGTTCACGTCGTTCATTTCCTCGGGACGCACCACCTCGTCGAAATGGCAATCCGACAACGCCACACAGATCGTGCCCACCGAATCCCTCTTGGCTCGACGCGGCGTCAGCCACTTCGGAGTCGACGACAGTTTCGACTGCAAACCACGGAACACCCGCAGTTCCTTCGACAACTCGACGAGTTCGCTTTCAGCCTTCACCAACGCAGCCTTAGCGACATCGCGGTCAGCGCGGACCTGCGCTACCTGAGTAGCGGAAACAAAGTCGGCGAGATCAGGTGTATCTGCGTCTGAAGTGTTCAATCTTGGCTTCCGTCGCATCAGCGAACCCGATTTTGTGCAACCAGTGAACAACCTTGCGGCTACCCACATGGCCCATGCTCAAAATCTGTTCCTTCACATCGTCGGGGAGTTCCGTCTCCGCCCACATTGTCGAAGGACGACGGTAGGCATCGGCGAACTCCGCCAACGACTGCTGTTTAGAGGCCATTCGGCACCTCCGGTTTCCACATAGCCACCCACGAGTTGGCGCCCACCACGCCGTCGACAACGAGAAGGCACGCCCGTTGAAGCCCTTTTACCGCACGCCTAGTTTTCCTGCCGAACACACCATCAGGGTTGCCGCAGTTGAAATCGAGAGCATTCAACCGGTTCTGCACCACCCGTACATCATCCCCCCTTGAACCCCGCCTCAGCGGAGACAACGCGATTCTGCGACCCACACCGGTGACAGCCAACGTGATCTGATCCCAGTCGGTTTTCGCATCAGCCTGTTTCGTATCCGGGTACGCGTTGCAAGGAAACCAACCGTCAGCGTCACGGGGTTGAAAATGCCACCATTCGCCCCTGACCGTGGGGCGTATCCCGTACCGTCTCGCAACCTCAGTCACCGACTTCTGCGAAATGCCGTTCCATTTCGTGATCCGCAGATCAACAGCGTACGAAAACCCGTCGGGTTGTTCCTGATGAAACGAACCGCGGAAAAACCCGTCGGGACGCAACCAGTCCGGGTTCGCGGCAAGGTTGCCCTTGCCAGCCTTGTACCGGTCATACAACCATTTCTGCGCCGCATACGACCTGCACGCAGACACCACTTTGACCTTGTTGGCGATCCGGCCGTCGGCAAAGAAATGGTTGAGTCGTTCCTTGAACCGTGGATGAAGCAGGCTCAAGTCGACATGGCCGCCTGTTACTGGGATCATCAACCACCTATTCGCCGTGATCTGCCCACATGTCTTTACGGGACTCGACAATCATCTTAGCAGACTCGTACTCATAGGCGAGGTCAACGAGGTTGCCGTTCTCGAACACGCCGTAACGGGTTGATACGAGTCCGGCACCCAGCATCACAGGCATCGTCTTGATCTCATGGTCTACTACCATGCACCAAAGGCTAACCTACGGATGCGTCTAGGCCAAGCCTCCGGGCCGCATCTCGACCAGACCGGTGATAATCACCGAGAACTTGCCGGTCGTCGAAGCCTGACCACGCAACATGTCTCCCTCCTCCAAAATCAGCGACAACGAATCCGTGATCCCCGTCGCGTTCGCCGCAAACGAATACTCGTAAAACACGGCGTTATCTACACCAGATGACCCACCCTTCGGAACAGAATGCAAGTTGATCGTCTCAGCACCCGACGACGTGTTACAAAAAATGAGTTGCAAAACCTCTGAACGAGCACCCGGCAGATTCGGAGACGTATACAACAACGTGTCCGAAGCAGGCAGATTGCCGCGGTAAAAGACTTTACGAACCGTGTCCCGCTGCGGGTTCGAATACTGAATCGAAGCGAACTTCTGATCCTCAGCCATTGCCCTGCTCCGCGTGCCACTCCAAGTGACGGTGCTGCCATTCGCGTACAGACCGAATATCTTTGCTGATTTCGGATATGTCAGTGCCGATGGCGTCGAGGCGAACCTGG
>NYZR01000054.1 GCA_002687255.1 Candidatus Pacearchaeota archaeon
CGTGCAGCAAAGGTTTCTAACCTGGTGCGCGTCTAAGATCCACCGAGCGGCCTGGGGTGACAAGGTTGATATTAACGTAACAAAAACCATTGATATATCCCCTGCCCTGGCCCTGGCTGTTGAGCGTATGGCCGCGGTTGGCCCTGGTTCGCGCCTGGTCGAAGCTGTCGGCGGGCCTGTTGAAGATCAATAGGGGCCAGCGCTGCTTTCCTTCAAATCTCCCCTGGCATAACATAAGCGCTATTATGAGACCGTGTAGGCTATGGCCGCAACTATATGGGCAATGGGTCCGCCAGGATCCCCGCGCTGATCTAAATGGCAGATGGTCCGAAAACAAAACAGGGCGCAGGATCTGCGGGCCTGGTTTCAAATCTGGTCCGAATTATGAATCGAATTTCAAACCTGGGGGGCGGGGAGGAATCGGCGGCTCCCCCCCCCCTCCAAGTACCTACGCGCTCTAATTTTTTTAATTTCCTTATGAGGGGCAAAAGATGAAATATGAGGATATAAGGGATACTTTGGATACGGGGGATATAGTATTATTTTCAGGTAAGGGCAGGATAAGTGGTCTTATAAAGTGGGTTACGAAGTCGGAGTGGAGTCATATTGGGATGGTATTAAGGCTTGTTGAGTGGAATATGCTTCTTTTATGGGAGTCGACTACTTTGAGTAAGATCAAGGATATTCAGAGTGGTGAAGCGCGTCAGGGGGTGCAGTTAGTGCCTTTAAGTGAGAGGTTGAAGGTTTATGATGGTAGGGTTGGGATACGCAGGCTCAATTATTTTGATAAATATCAGGCGGTGGATACTATGGCGCTTATGGAGTTCAGGCGGGAGGTTAAGGGTAGGCCGTATGAACGGAGTAAATTGGAGTTGCTGAAATCGGCTTATGACGGGCCTTTCGGTAAGAACGAAGAGGATTTGAGTAGTCTTTTCTGTTCTGAGCTTGTGGCGGAGGCATATCAGAGGTTAGGTTTGCTTACGGAAGGTACGCCGAGTAATGAATTTACGCCTGCGGATTTTGGGGGAGATATAAATTTGATTAATGCGGATTTATCGGAAACGATCGAAGTGGAGGGCTGAAATGACGTTTATAACCAGCGGTAAGGTGATTATTAAGAAAGAGACGGGTAAAGCGGTAGGGCGCGGAAAGACGAAGGCAAGTGCCAAGGCTTCTGCCAGGATACGTAACGTCAAGTCGAAGGACAGGAAAAAAATATTTTAAATCGTCTAATATTAGATGAAAAGGAGGATTCTTGGATGGTGGAAATACTGTAAGGTGTTTAAATGAGGATGGATGCGACCAAGATAAATATTTTTGATATTTTTAAAAAGAAGCAAATATTGGCGTCTAATATTAGACGGGATGTGAATTATACGGCTTGATGATAGGTATTGCTAACAAATCAAGATACACAACTGGTGTTTTTTCTGGTGTTACAAGAGGTTGTTATGTATGAAGTTGAGTGAATTGAATTCTGGTGTTTTTCTGGTGAAACCTTGGTGAAAGTGTTTGAAAGATGATAAGAGCATTATCTCCGACTAAAAAGAGTATTTTATACAAGATAGCCGAGTTTAAGATTAAATATACGAAGCGGCACGGGAAGCATCCGAACGTTATGTACCTTGATCCAGACGAAAGGGAAGATTTGAGGAAAGCGTGCGGTATAAAAGAGTGGAAGTGGCCAGTAGTAATTTCGGGAATGCAATTAAGGAAACATGAAGAATATACGAATATAGGCGGCTTTATGGTCAGGAAGATGGATTCTCAATGATAAGTTTGGTCGGAATATTAACCGATAGGATTGCTGGTAAGGCCCCAAAGGGCGCTAGACGCTCTTCTAAGTGGAGGAAGGTGCGTAAGGCATTTCTGAAGGAAAACCCCAGATGTTCTGTCTGCGGCTCAACAAAAAAGATAGAAGTTCATCATGTAGTACCTTTTTACCTTATTCCCGACTTGGAGTTGAGAAGTGATAACCTGGCCACATTATGCGAGAATAAAAAGTATGGAATCAACTGTCATCTTCTTGTCGGGCACCTTGGCAATTACAGGCGTATTAACGCCAATGTGGAACATGATATTTTTATCTGGCGGATGAAAATAGGCAAACATCCGCACACAATGGAAAAATAATATGATGATACTGTATGGGGTCATAGGCGTAATATTAGGGCTGGCGCTTATGATTATCCTGACTATGAGATACATGGATAGAAGGGCGTGGAAGCGTCTTAATCTTAAAGATGAAGAGGATTGATTCTATGGATGCGCTTGATGCTTTATTATGTTTGGGCTATGCAATCGTAAAGGAAATGCCAGAGAGCGGTACTCTTATTAACGGCCCCAGGTTCAGGTTGTGCAGCGCTGCGACCGAACCGCGGCATTCCCATTCCGTCTCGCTTCTGCTCGGAGAAGTGGATGATGCGAGAATGTATTATTCCAGAAGACTGATCGAAGAAGGGAAAAAATTACCGTGAGGAAAATTATTATAGTTGATAATTGTCGTGAATGTCCTTATCATGAGCAGATGTGGACAGGGGAATATGCAAAGGCGCAGCGCACTTATTTCTGCGCTAATTCTCCCGTTCAAATGCTGATACCGAACAAGAACTGGCACGAAATACATGAAGACTGCGGGCTGGAGGATGAAGGCTGCGAACTAGAGGATTTGGAAAATATTACGAGGGCGTACGCATAAATGACAGAAGGGATGAAATATAGTTCCGAACAGGAATTACAACTTGTCGATCGAATACTCTCCCCCGATATTATGATCTATCCAGAGAAGTTTGTAATGTTTGTCTATCCGTGGGGAGTGACGGGCACACCCCTGCACAACAAAACAGGCCCCCGTAAGTGGCAGAGAGAAGAGCTTCAGAAGATCGGTCAGCATAATCTGGAGAACCAGCAGAGGATAAACAGGGGAGAAGCCCCCCTACCTTACAACCTTGCGATCGCATCGGGCAGGGGAGTGGGTAAATCCGCATTTGTATCTTGGATTACCCATTGGGCACAGTCAACCCAGATAGGCTCAACCGTGATTCTTACCGCAAATACAGAACAACAACTCCTTTCCCGTACATGGCCAGAGCTTGGTAAATGGATTACGCTGGGCATAAACAGTCATTGGTTCAAGCGTACGGCAACCGCACTCAGACCCGTCTCGTGGCTGAGTATCGCAAAATCTGGAATCGATACCGCATATTACTACGCCCAGGCTCAGTTGTGGTCCGAAGAGACACCAGACGCATTTGCGGGTGCTCATAACGAAAACGGCATAATCCTGATAATGGATGAAGGATCTGGTATACCTAAATCGATTTGGGATGTATCGGAGGGGTTCTTTACGGAGCCGATATATATGAGATTTTGGATAACGTTCTCTAATCCCCGCAGACCGCAGGGAGAATTTTTTCAATGCTTTCATAAAAATAAAGAGTTCTGGCGTACAAGGAATATAGATGCCAGAGACGTTGAGGGAACGGATAAGGCCGTTTACCAGAAACTTATCAAAAAGCACGGAGAGGACAGCGACGTTGCCCGTGTCGAGGTTAAAGGGCAATTTCCCCGTACGGGTTCTGACCAGCTTATAGGGTACGCCGCCGTTGAGACTGCAGCGGGCCGTCTTATAGAAATGAAAGATGTTGAGGGTTCCGCAAAGATTATGGGGGTGGATGTCGCACGTTACGGTGACGATGCGACCGTTATACAGAAAAGACAGGGGTTGTTTGCACACGAACCGATAGAAATAAACAAGAAAGATAATATGACGGTTGCTGGGATAGTCGCGGGCGAGATGGAAAGATGGGGCGCGGATGCCTGTTTTATTGATGTCGGGGGAGGGCAAGGAGTGATAGATCGCCTGAGACAGTTAGGCTGGAACGTTCTTGAAGTGGATTCTGGTGCTTCCGCGGATAGAAAAGATTTATATTTAAATAAACGAGTCGAGATGTGGGATAAGGTTAATGAGTGGTTGACGGCAGGAGGAATCATACCAGACCACGAACAACTAAAGGAAGACCTTTCCTCCCCGACTTATGCATATACCCCTACAACCAATAAGAAGGTGCTGGAGAGTGTGGATTCGATGAAAGAGAGAAATCTGCCGTCTCCCGATTTTGCCTCCGCGCTGGCATTCACCTTTGCTTATGATGTTGCCCCGCGGGTGGGAATAAAGAACGATGGTATGGGGAAGATAGTCGATACGTGGGATATATATGACACGGAAACCGTGAATAGTGGGAAAAAATAACTTGACAAATGAAAATCTAGTTATTATGTATTAGGGTAATTTTTACAATATTTATATCTTTTTATTGAGGAGAATACAATATGTGTGGTGGTGGTGCTCCAAGTATTCCTCCGCCGCCTCCTCCTCCGCCGCCTCCTCCAACTCCGTCACAGCCGAAGTCGGCAACTGCAAGTGCCAAGAAGGCTGAGAGTGATGAATTGAGGAATAAAGCGAAGGAATTTGCATCTACAAGGGGCGGCACTTTAGTTACTGGCCCAAGTGGGCTGTTGGCAACAACAAGCGGTCAAAAGAAAACACTTTTGGGGGCTTGATATGATGTGGATTGACTGAACTTTAAAAAAAGCGTTAAAACCAAATAAGCTGGTAGATAAACCCCCTATCGGTTTGTTTTGCAATAAGAAAGCAAGGCTAGTCGGAGCCGACTCTCTGACACCTTGCTTTTTTTATTGCTATAAATATGGCATACGAAGAGAGAAAAAAATTTGATATAAGGCTCGCAGGCCTAAAGAATAAGCGAAGGCCGCATGAAGGGGCATTGAAAGATATAAGAGATTATCAGGTTCCTAACCGCGGTAATTTCGACGAAGATAGAGGCAAGGAAGGGCAGAGGATGGACGCAAAGATTTATAACGGTAATCCCGCCCTCTCCGCCAGGACTCTGGCCGCTGGAATGAATGCTGGTATAACAAGCCCTTCCAGGCCGTGGTTCAGGCTTTCCATGAACAATAAATCGTTAATGGAGCGTGCTGACGTAAGGATTTACCTGAACGGCGTTGAGCAGAGGCTATATCAGATATTTAATCAATCTAATTTTTATTCACAGGCGGCGGTATTGTACCTTGAGCTTGGAACGTTCGGTACCGCCCCCATGTCGATAAAGGCCGATTTTGAAGATGTGGCAAGGTTTGATACTTATACGGTCGGTGAATACTGGATTGCTTCCAATAAGAGAAAAGTAATAGATGTATTGTACAGGAGGATCTGGAAAACTGCCGCCGAGCTGTTGGAAGAGTTTGGCGAAAGGAATGTATCCCAGCGTGTAAGGGATATGGCCAGGAAGGACAATCCAGATGATCTGATCAAGGTGATTCATGCGGTTGAGCCAAATGATGAGCGCGTTCCGAATATGATAGACGCAAAGAATAAGGCGTATAGAAGCGTTTATTATGAGGAGGAATCTTGTACAAATGACCCTGCATTCTTGAAAATATCGGGATTTGATACTTTTCCGTATGTTGTTCCCAGATGGTCCGTAAACGGTTCGGATCCGTATGGCACCGATCAGCCTGGGATCTTGGCCCTCGGTGACGCAAAGCAGTTACAGACGGGAGCATTTAAAAAGGCAAAGGGTCTTGACAGGAACATGAACCCTCCGTTACAAGCGCCAGCAGATCTAAAGAACCAGAGGATTATGAATGTTCCTGGCGGGGTTACGTTCTTCAGCACCTTTAATCAGAGCCAAGGCGTAAAGCCGATGTATGAGGTACGCGTACCCCTTGCTGAAATTATAGAAGATAACAAGGAAGTAGAGAGGCGGATCAACAGGAGTTATTTTGTGGATCTGTTCCTGAGTATACTGGCTAATGACAGGCCGCAGGATATGAAGGCTGAAGTTGCCTTTCAAATAGATAAAGAGCGGTTGCTTATGTTGGGGCCTGTTCTTGAAGGCCTTAACGAAGAATTTCTCAACCCGTTAATAGATAGAGTGTTTAGCTTGGCCGAAGCGGCGAATGTATTACCAGAACCGCCACACGACCTGATGGAACAAGATGTTAAAGTTGAATATATATCTACTCTGGCAAAAGCTCAGAAGGCGGCGGCTATAAGTGCTATGGAGCGTTTAACTGGCCTTGTCGGTCTTTGGGCTGGTATAGATCCAAGCGTAGTAGATAAGCTGGATCTTGACCGAGCCGTAAATGAAGCGGCGGGGATGCTTGATGTGCCTGCTGAAATCATAAGGTCCGAGAAAGATGTAAATCAGGTAAGAATGGCAAAACAGCAGCAGGCTAATGCCCAGCTTGCCATGCAGGCAGGCGCAACGGCGGCATCGGCAGCTAAAGATCTTGCGAATGCACCAGTTGGTACTGGTAATATGCTTGAACAGCTTACAGGCGTAGCACCTCCGTAACATGAAAGAAGACTCAGGGTTTGAAGAGCAAAGTAAAGAGGTAAAAGAACAGGGAGAATCAGCAAAAACCGATGCTCTGTATGATATTGCGGCCACAAACGAAGTAATGGGCTTAAAGGCAGGCAGGCATTTTGTATGGGAAATGTTGGCAGATTGCGGAGTGTATCAAGATGGATTCAATGATAATCCATATGTTCATGCGAGAAATTCGGGCATGAAAAGGATAGGATTGCGATTGTTACATAAAATATTATCCGCGTGTCCAGATAAGCATGAAATGATGTTTGCTGAACATAAATATATTGAGGAGGAAAATGATGGGTGAGGAAGAAAAAAAAGAAGATACTGGGGCTAAGGCAGAGAATACTGAACCAGATTTAGAAGCTGCGAAAGAAACCATGTACCCTGTCGAAAGTGATTATGCCGAACAGTCAGGAGAAGGTACCGAAGACGAGGAAGCTGAAGAAGCCGAAGATACCGAAGATGCTCCTGAAGAGCCAGAGGATAAAAAGAAGAAAGAGGGTGCCCCAGAATTAGTAACGGCCGAAGACCTCAAATTCCCCGAAGGTGCACAGATAAATGAAGAAATACAAGAGAAATTCCTTGGTTTTGTTAATGATAATAAGATGTCGGCCGAACAGACTCAGGGTCTGATTAATCTGCAGGCTGAATTGAACAAAGGCCAGATTGCGGCACACAAGGCCGAAATGGATGGCTGGGTAAAGGAAGTAAAATCAAATGTAAAGTTTGTAGGGGAGACTGGTGATAAGCTAAATGAAAATCTTGCTGTCGCCAAGAAAGGCATGGAAGCGTTGAATGTAAAAGGACTTCCAGAGCTTTTAGACAGTACAGGGCTTGGAAACCACCCTGTTTTCGTAGAAGCATTTATGGTAGTTGGTGAAAAAATAGGTGAAGATTCGTTTTCTTTCGGTAGCGGTGCAGCAGGGAAAACAACACCGAAGGAAGCAAAGGAAATACTTTATCCTTCTCACTCGAAAGGATAAGTAGGGGCAGTTTTTATTTGTTGGTGATATTAAAGGGCATGGCATCGTGGAGCCACGACTCCTCGTACTATGTCCTTTTTTATTGCCTAAATTAACGTAGGAGGAATATCATGGCAACAGTAGGAACGACTTATCTGAATATTGCAGATAAAGTCAAACGGCTCGATCCTAATGGCGAAAAAATCGCTACGGTAATCGAGTTGCTTGCATTAACGAATGAAGTTATGCAAGACATGGTTGTGTTGGAAGGAAACACGCAAACTGGCCACAGGACCACAATGCGAAGCGGTCTTCCCTCAACCACATGGAGAAAGCTGTATGGTTACACCACACCATCTAAATCAACAACCGTACAGGTTGACGATACAGCAGGCATCCTTGAAGCATTCTCAATTCTTGACAAAGATTTGGGAGACTTAGGTGGCGATGTAGCAGCTCTCAGGCTTTCCGAAGATCAGGCATTCTTTCAGGCTATGAATCACGAATTTGTACAGACATTGTTCTATGGCAACACAGATACCGATCCAGAAGAATTTTTAGGTCTTGCACCTAGATTTGGTGACACATCCGCCGATAATGGCGGACAGATTATAGACGCTGGCGGTTCTGGTTCTGATAATACCTCAATGTGGCTGATTAAATGGTCCGATAACCACACTCATGCTTTCTTTCCAAAAGGCACAACTGCTGGACTGCAGCATGAAGATATGGGCGTTCAGACCGAAACAGACTCTAGTGGTGGTAAGCGAGTGGTTTATCAGACTCGTTACTTATGGAAAGTCGGTCTTTCGGTTAGGGATTGGAGGCACGTTGTAAGAATCGCAAATATTGACGTAAGCGCCCTGCTTACTATTGGTAGTGGCTCAGATTCGTCTGCAGACCTTATCAACGATATGATTGACGGTATGCACGCTAAGATGGAAAATCTTTCAGGTGGCAGACTCGTATGGTATTGTGACCGTGTTGTATATACTGCACTCACAAAGAAGGCTGTTGAAAAAGCTAACGTACAACTGTCATTCCAGGACTTTGGTGGCCCTAACCGTGTAATGACCTTTCAGGGCATACCAATTAAAAGAGTAGATGGTCTTACACAAACAGAAGCACAGGTAACATAGTTTTAACCTTATGACAACCTTATGGGAATCATAAGGGTTATTTTATTAGTATTAATCCTTAGAACTTAGGGAGAATAATTATGATTCTTGATAAAGAGAATTTATATTCAGACGATCAGGCATTAACCACAACTGCTGATTCAACAAATGTGTTGGATTTGGGCGTAGCTAATAGAGGTCCAGGTAATCCGATGTTGA